>JAAYLY010000026.1 GCA_012521625.1 Tissierellia bacterium
ATAGGGTATAAAACATTACTGTTAAAGATAAGCGTCCCACATTTAAGATAGTTCCTATACTTAATGATGAACCTAGTAAGATAATAGATAACCTTAATACCTTTTTAGAGGTAAACTTTAGGCCAACTTGTATAAATTCACTAGGTTTTCTTATATAGTTAAGGGCCATCCCTATGAAGAGGGCTATAACCGATGCCCCTAGAAAGGGAAGTGGCAATAGTGATTCCAGATATTTAGATAAAACTGCTACTAATAAGGCCATTATAAGGCCGGGAATAGTAGACAATATTTTTTCCATAAATACTACCTCCTTTACTGTCTTTATATATTTTATTATCCATCTATGATAAAATCAAATTATGAATTATTATAAATGATTGGAGGAATATTATGGCTGCAGCTTAGCTAAAATCAATAGAAAATCGGTGACCCTAACAGAGGAGGGAGAATTACTCTACAATTATGCCAACTTCCAAAAAGCATAAAATTATCTCTATCAAAACAACGACTCCCTCCTTTCGGCTTCCAAAATCTATGAATTTAGCAGCTTTGGTATTATGAAATCTGCCATAAAGAATTCCGATGCCATATCCTTTATGTATGAGGAAGTAGCAAAGGAAGAAGTTGAAAGGGGAGAAATGTGCTATTTGGATATAGAGGATTTTTCCATTACAAGACCCCTATACTTCATATATCCAAGTAATAGCCTGCTTAAGGATAGGATAGAATCCTTTTATGGAAACATTATGGAGTCTTAGCTTTAGTTTATTTTTCCTAGTAGGGTAAGATATTAATAAGATGACCTGTAAAATATTTCAAATGGAGTGTTAATATGACCATATTTGAAGAGATAAAACAAAGGATAATGGATGATCCTATGAATAGAGAATATACCATAAGGGGAATCGAACCCCTATTTAAGGCTTCCAAGGAAGCTAGGCTAGCAATAGTAGGCCAGGCGCCAGGCAGAAGGGCAGAGGAGACAAAGTTGTTTTGGAACGACTTAAGTGGAGACCGCCTAAGGGAGTGGATGGGTTTAAGCAGGGAGGAATTCTACAATACTGACCTAATTGCCCAGCTACCTATGGATTTTTATTTCCCAGGCAAGGTTAAAAAGGGTGATCTACCACCTAGGAAGGGCTTTGCCCCAAAATGGCATCCACTACTCCTTAAGGAGATGCCAAAGATAGAAACTATAATCCTAATCGGAAGCTATTCACAAGCCTTCTATTTAAAGGATAGGAGGGAAAGGAACTTAACTGAAACCGTAAGAAACTTTAGAAACTACCTACCAGATTATTTTCCACTAGTTCACCCTTCACCACTAAATATAGGATGGCTTAAGAAAAATCCCTGGTTTGAGGAGGAAGTAATACCGGTATTGAGGGATTTGGTGAAAAGGTTAGTTAAGGGGTAAAAGGCATAGGCTATGTGATTTATGTTAGTAATAAATTTATATTTGTGGATATTTTCATCTAAGTTAGTCATTAGTGTGAATAAGTTGAGTATATTAAACCTACGAATATTTTATGATATTGAGGTGGAAAGTTATGTGGAAAATAGCTTAGACTACAATTCTAAGCTATTTTTTATATAAAAATAATAATTTATTTTTTATAAATACCATTGCCTAACTAACCGGATTGTTATATACTACATTTAACAAAATAAAAATATTGCATTATTTTATATTTAACAAGGAGGTGCAAGATGAAATTAGGGCAAATAGCTGAAATAAGGACGGGCTTAGTTTTAACTAGGAAAAAGGCCACTCTAGAATATGAAATTAAAAATACATATAAATTATTGACTTTAAAGAATATAGAAGATAATGGGGTATTCAACCAAGAGGTATTTGAAGACTTTCCTAGTAATGACCAATTAAATGAAGAATATTTAACTAAAGAAGGGGATGTCCTTATTAGGTTAAGTGCACCTTATACATCTATATATATCGATAAGTTAGCAGTTGACCTATTGGTACCATCCTATTTTTCCATAATAAGACTTAAATCTAACAAATATATCCCTGAATATATATCATGGTACCTAAATTCGGACATGGTTAAAAAGGAACTTATAAAATCACAGACTGGTACTGCTATGTCTACTACTAATAATTCTATCATATCTTCAATAGATATTAAGGATATTCCAATTGAAGACCAGAAGAAGATAGCTGAGATTCAAAGGCTACATAATAGGGAGACCTTCTTATTAAATAGCCTAATCAAGGAAAAAGAAAAGTATTATAAGGCAATAACTCATAAATTAATTAACAACAAGAATTAAGGGGGAAATATCTATGGATAAAATAACTACTCAAGCCGAGATCAACCAAATCCTGTGGGAGGCCTGTGACACCTTTAGGGGTAAGATAGATTCCAGTATTTACAAGGATTATGTATTGGTAATGCTATTCGTAAAGTATTTAAGCGATGCTCATAAGGAGCGTTTAGAAGAGTTAAGGAAGAAATATGATGGTAATGAAATGAGGATTAAAAGAGCCCTATCTAGAGAGAGATTTGTAATTAGTGAAGAATCTACCTTTGACTATCTATATTCTAAAAGAAATGCAGCAGAAGTAGGGGAAGAGATTAACAAGGCCTTAGAAAAGTTAGAAGAGGATAACCCTGGTAAATTAAGAAATATATTTAGGAATATAGACTTCAATAGTGAAGCGGTGTTAGGCCAGACCAAGGATAGGAATGCTATGCTTAGGACCCTTTTAGAGGATTTTGCTAAACTGGACCTAAGACCTTCAAAAATTGGTGGTGAAGACATAATTGGTAACTCCTATCAATTTATGATTGAAAGATTTGCATCAGATGCTGGTAAGAAGGGTGGAGAGTTCTTTACCCCATCTATGGTATCAGAACTCCTTGCAAGACTTGTAAAACCAAAAGAAAATGATAGGATTTACGACCCTACTTGTGGTTCAGGTTCTCTACTTATAAGGGTAGTCAACCAGGTACCTAGTAGAAAGGTAGCCGTATACGGACAAGAGAGAAATGGACAGACCCACTCCCTATGTATGATGAATATGTTCTTACACAAGATAGACGATGCCAAAATCGAATGGGGAGATACCTTATCAAATCCTCTTCATCTAGAAGATGGCAAGCTTATGAAGTTTCAAGTAATAGTAGCCAATCCACCCTTTTCCTTAGATAAATGGGCCATGGGATTTGCTGGAGATAACGATGACAAGTTTAAGATGGAAGCTAGCCTAGACCCACATGGAAGGTTTGAATGGGGAGTACCACCAGCATCAAGGGGAGACTATGCCTTTGTCCAACATATGCTATATTCCCTAGCTGAAGATGGTAGGATGGCGGTAATCCTTCCTCATGGGGTCCTATTTAGGGGAGCCAGTGAAGGTAGGATTAGAAAGCAAATTATAGATTTAAACCTCCTAGATGCAGTAATAGGACTTCCAGAAGGCCTTTTCTATGGTACTGGAATCCCAGCCTGTATCATGGTCTTTAAAAAGAATAGGACTAGAAGGGATGTATTATTTATAGATGCCTCCGGAGAAGGAAACTATGAAAAGGGTAAAAACCAGAATAAGCTAAGAGAGCAGGATATAGAAAAAATCGTAGAAACCTATGAAAAATATGAAGATGTAGATAAGTATGCCTATGTAGCAACCTACGAAGAAATAAAGGAAAATGACTACAACCTAAACATCCCTAGATATGTGGATACCTTTGAAGAAGAAGAGCCGGTAGATATGGAAGAGGTAGCTAGGAATAT
>JAAYLY010000215.1 GCA_012521625.1 Tissierellia bacterium
AATTGCATTGTATTTACTCAACTCCCTCCTCTAATACTGATTATATCATAAAGGAAGGAATTGTCAAGTAACATTCATCTCCCACTTATAGAAGATGGGAGACTTCTGTTGTTAATTAGGTTAAATCAAGCTTTTTTAATTCCAGCTTCTTTATAAAATCCAAGATTAAAGACCTTACCTTTAAGGGTTGGGACTCATCTATGATAAATTCATTTAAGCCCTCTAAATCTAAATCATCGGTGGCTAAGGCCATGGAATGGGTAATATCTACGAAGCATAGGGGCGGAAACATGACACACCACCAATTCTGCCCCCTAGCCTCCCCTATTTCTATAACTAGGGCCTCATACTCCCCCTGGGGCAGGACCAAGTCCCCATACTTCCTAATGGGGAAGTCTTCATAGCCTAATGAAACCTCCACCGGATAATCCTTTCCACTTTCATATATTACCCCTTCAGCTATGGCTTTAATCTTATTTAAGTTGTTTTGTATGAAAATTCTGCACTCATTTATGGAATCTATCTCCTTAAAGTCCTCCCCCATCTGTCGGAGTATTTCATCCCTGATTTTAAGTTTAAGGTCCTGATCTTCCTTAAGATCGCTGTTGGCCCTTATGTGGAAGCGGATTAGGTCCTTTTTAAAGCCATCCCTTACTAGGCCTTCCTCTTCCAAATAGGGCAGGACTATGTAGCTAAATAATATTATTATAAAGGATAAAATTAGGATTAATCTCTTGTATTTCAATTTTAAATCCCCCTTATTGGCTTGTTAGTATCCATTATTGACAAGCCCTCTGGGGATTATACATTAAATTTTAATAAAAATTAATGGACTTATCCACAATTCTTGTGCAAAAAAGGGACAGGCTCTATATAGGAAATCTAAATTTAAGAACCGTCCCCACTATACTTGAGTAATAGACTATACAGGCATACAGACTATAAGCCTATATAGGGAAAATAGGTGAACACCCTAATCATGTTGTATTGGCATATATTAATAGTCGGACAAGCCCCTCCTCCTAATCTTTACATCCACATCTACTTCTATATCTATATATGGAAAGATGCTGTCCCAATCCTTCTCCACTTCCTTATAGATTTTAGGATGGAATTTATATAGGTATTCGAGGATTCCAAGGGCGTCGGCGTTAAACTCCTTTTGTAGCCTCTCTATGGTTTGATTAAAGTCATCTACCATAATCTTGGCTATTTTATTTTGTATATCTTCAAATACCTCTGTAGTTTGGAGCTTCTTATCCGGATCTATTACATACTGGTGGACCTGGGCATCTACACTTAGTTGGTACTGGATTTTTAAATTTTCCTCATCTACCAACTTCTTTCTAGCCCTTATGGCCGATAGGGATAGGGAAATGTTGGCCCCATTGTATTCAAAATCTATATCCTCAGTATTGGCATCCCCATTTAAAAGGCTGATATTCCTATTCTCATCCGCATCTATAAAGCCTATCAGCCTATAGTCCTTAAATAGGCCTCCGCCGGCTATCTCAATTTCCGGGTCCCCTGAGGCCAAGGGGATAATGGCAGCCTTCTTATGGTCCATGTTGTAGATAAAGTCCTTAAGGCTCATGGGGGTAAACTGATTGGATCTTTGCTTATTCCTTAAAAGGGCTGTAAATAATCCTTCAATGGTATGCTGCCTGCTGGATTCTAACTTCTTCACCAAAAGTTCATGGGCACTTCCCCTGGTGATAACCAGGTCTATCATCTTATTTATGATATAATCCCTCTTCAAACCATCTAGGATCTCCCGCATATACTGTTCATTTTGGGCCACCTGGTCAGATAGGACTATAACCTTTAGATGCTTTAGGAATACGGGATTATATGTCCTGGAGGATATCTGGTCTACAGCACCAAAGATGCTGTCTGCATTGGCATTAATCAAAAAGGCATAATCCTCCTGGCTTGGACCTTCAGTGAGGGCATTTATGTTGGGATAGGAAAAGCAGATGAAAAAGCGCTTTGCATTATCTTTCCCATCCCTGCTTAAATCTATAGCCACCGTGTAGGGTAAAAGCCTATCCTCTATTTCAATCATATCCCAGCAGCCAGTGGTAAAGATCATACTGATGGCTAGGATTATTAGGAGCTTTTTCTTCACGATCTACCCCTCCTTCTTTTAATCCGCCCTACTAAGAAGAGGGCTAGGGGGATAATTGCCAATACTAGGGTGCCTAGGATGTTTATTATCAGGGGCATAATGGTATCTAACTCTACTATGGTATCTGGTATAAAGGCTACTAGGAATATAATGGGCAAGAGTATTAGGATAAAGATGCTATGGGATTTGGTATTAAAGATCTTTGAAAGTATCTTGCCGGAGGAATAGTACATGGGCAGCATAGTTGAAAATATGACCATAATCCAGATGGTCATGATTACCCCATCTAGATTCTGTAAGAAATAACCTGGTAAGTCCACCAGCTTGGTTATCATCAACAGCGGATAGGGGTCTGCTTTAATCTGGGCTACACTTAGTTGGGTCAGGGTCAACATAAAGAGGGCTATATATATTACTGTTACAATCCCTATGGAGTAGATACTGGCCTTAACCAGCCTCTTCCTACTCTTATTTTCCACATAGGGAAGGGCAAAGAGGAGGATTTCAAAGCCGGCGTAGCTAAAAAAGGTATTCCTGATGCCATTAGGTAGCTGCCTAAGGTCCGACTGAAACATAGGGAGGATGTTGGTAAAGTCCGAACCAGGCAGGGCGACCAATATAAGAATTATGGCAAAGCCTATAGTTAGGGGATAGAGTATATAGGCCAGCCTGGCTATCACATCTATTTCAGATATGGCTGCATAGGCCACAGTCAAGATGAATATAAAGGATATCAGCCCAATAGGGGTCTGGAATAATAGGAAGGCCTTAATCAGCTCCCCTAGGGACCTGGCTATATAAGCTGATATGGCTATATAGTAGGCCAGGTATATTACAAGGCAGAGGGTAAAGAGGGGCTTTCCAAAGGTTTCATTTCCTATTTGGAAGATGTCCTTGTTGGGGTTATCTTCAAAGATTTGGATCATAACCAGCACTATGGGGAAGATTAAAAGGGCCGTTAGGAGGATGGCAATCCAACCATCCTTATCCATGGCATTGGCCAGCTGGTTAGGAAGGCTCAATACCCCTACCCCTATGATGCTACTAACTATTAATGCCTTTATCTGTATATTAGATATCTTCGTTTCTCTTTTCATCATATTTATCCAACCTCATCCTTTGCTTATCCCTAGGTTTAGTAAAGCCAGGCCTTAACCATAACTTCTGTACTGGCACCTTCACTAGGACATCCTTCAGGTCTCCCTCGATCACACCCAGGCCTGAATAGGGTGATGTATAGGGGATACCAAAGCTATTTAACTTGGCCAGATGGCTCAATACTAAGATTACCCCTATGGTGATACCATACAGCCCGAAGAAGCCAGAAAAGAGGAATAGGACGAATTTTACCATACGGAAGGCAGCGGAATATTCATAGGAAGGTATTACGAAGGTGGCTACGGTGGTTATGGCCACTACTATGATCATAAGGGGGCTTACAATCCCTGCCTCTACAGCTGCCTGGCCTATAATAAGACCTCCTACTATACCAATGGTGGTACTTATAGGGCCTGATATCCTAGTTCCCCCCTCCCTAAGCAACTCCATAGTAATCTCCATTAAGGCCGCCTCAACTATGGCGGGAAAGGGGACGTTGTTCCTACTAGCTGCTAAAAAGTAGGATAACTTAGTAGGTAGCAAACCTGGATGGTAGGCCGTCAAGGCCACATAAAGAGGACCTGACAGTAATAGGAGTAAAAGTCCTAGATGCCTCATAATCCTGGTGACGCTGACTTCTATCCATCTGGTGTAGTGGTCCTCTGCGGACTGCATTAGGGTCCCTACCGTAGCCGGCACTATCAAGACGAAGGGGGAGTTATCCACTACTATGGCCACCCTTCCCTCATAGAGGGCAGCTGCTACGGAATCAGGCCTTTCGGTATTTTCCACCTGGGGGAAGGGGGATAGGTAGTTATCCTCTATTAGGTTCTCTAAGATGGTACTGTCTACAATGGCATCTATATCTATGGCCTCTATCCTCCTCTTTACCTCCTCCACCAGCTCCTTATTGGCTATGTCCTCTATATACATGACCGCCACATCCGTCTGGGACCTTCGACCTACCGAATACATCTTAACCCTTAGGCTGGTATCCCTAATCCTCCGCCTAATTAGGGTAGTGTTAAACTTTATAACTTCCGTAAAGCCATCCCTAGGTCCCCGGATAACCGTCTCCGTCTGAGGCTCTCCTATACTCCTACTAGGAAAGCCCCTACTTCCTACTATAATGGCCTTGTCACAGCCATCTACAAAGAGCAGGGTATCCCCTGAAAGCATAGCTTTAAATAGGGGGTCCCATTTGGATTCATCCTTGATTTCAGATGAATATAGGCCATGCTTCTGTACCGCCTCAAAGATGGTGGTCTTATATCCTTCTAGGGTAAAGGACTTTATATCCTCCTCCCTCATAAGGGAGCCTATTACAAATTGGGATATAAAGTCCTTATTTATCAAACCATCGATGTAGACTACAGACATCTTAACCCTAAGGACTTCCCCTACTTCAAAATTCCTAATAACTAAATCGTCATTGTCCCTTAATATATCCTTTATGTATTGGATATTGGCATCTATATTCTTAGATATCTTTTCAATCATAAAAAAACCACCCCTATAACTTATATATTTACCAAGAGGTGGGTCTAATATACTTATAAAGTTTTACAGTTGAATACCTTATCTGTAATATTCAACAATTTCTTTTTGGTAAACTCCATCTTTTCCTCATCATCATAAAGACCAAAAACCGTTGAGCCACTCCCGCTCATCAGTGAGCCAAGGGCCCCATTTTCCAACATTATATCCTTAATCTCTCCTATGATGGGGTATTTTTCGATGATGGATCTTTCCATGGTGTTTTCCATCTTCTCTGCCACAGACCTTAAATCATCCTCTTCTATGGAGGAGATGATACCCCCTATGTCAATCCTTTCATTGGATAATTTTAAGATCTGATAAGCATATGCAGTGGATATGGCTATACCAGGATTGCAGAGGAGGATCTTCTTACCTGAAAAGGATTTTAATGGGGTCAGCCTCTCCCCTATGCCTTCCGCCAGGGCTGTCCCTCCCAGAATACAAAAGGGTACATCGGCACCTAGGTCCTTTCCAATCTCCATCAATTCCTTTTGGCTTAAATTCAAATCCCACAGCTGGTTTAAGGCCAATAGGGTAGCAGCTCCATTGGAGCTGCCCCCTGCTAAACCAGCCGCCACTGGTATATTCTTTTCTATAAATACCTTGATTCCCCTCTTGATGCCTGTTAGGCTGGATAGTTTCTCCCAGGCCTTGTGGACTAGATTACTAGAGTCCAGGGGCACTTGCGGGTGGTTGGATTCTATAACTACCCCTTCCTTAATCTCCTTAAACCTAAGCCTATCCCTTAGGCTAATCCTCTGCTTTATGCTCTTAATCTCATGGTATCCATCATCCCGCTTGTATAAAATATCCAAGGCTAAATTTACCTTCCCATAGGAATCCATGATAAGTTCTTCCATCCTAAGTCTCCTTATCTTTTGAACTAAGGAACATTATACCATAGAACTTAGGATTTTTACATATTTTCAAAATCATTATCTAGGAATTTTTCGATTATAATCTTATCCCCAACCTGAATTTCATAAGCTGGATCCAGGTTGTTGGAGCTTAGGATATCCTCTACTGTGGTCTTGTACCTTTTAGCTATATCCCATAATTTATCCCCTTTTTGTACTATATAAACTATGATGCTAGGCCTGTTGCTTAGGTCTATAACTTGGCCCGTCTCCTCTATCTCCTTAATGCTCTCAATGGTCCTCTCCCTATTTAGGTATACATCATATTTGGCTATGGCCTTAAGGGACAGTTGGTCTGTAAGCTCATAATCTAGGTCAGCTAATTTAGCCCTTACATCTAGCTCTAAATCCCTATCACTGCCGCTGTAGTAGATGTTGGATTTAAATGGGAAGTGGTCCATATAGTGTCTCACCTCTCCCCTTCCATTTAGGTAGAAGAGTTCAAGACTTAGTAAGGATTCTACCACTATTTCATCCCCTAAGATCCTATAATCTATTAGGTTAAAGTCATCCTTTATATCCAAGACTTCTAAGGCATCTACTTCCAGCTCTAGTTTTAGGTCCTCCTCCTCAGATAATATATCTACATTTTCTAAGATAGTAATATCTTCCTTTTCAATATTTAACTCCTCCTTGGTGGAGTATAAATCTACCACCAGTGGCCTAGTCATGTAGTCATAGACCTTGCCTTCCACCCTAATATTTATATCCAGATCTATATGCCTTAGGTCTCCCATTTCATCTTCCATTATCTCATAGAGGCCTTCTACTACTTCCAACTTCACTTCCCCTAAGGAGTCCTTTTCAACACCAGGTAATTCTACAAAGTGGTTGAAGGGGATGGATTCCCTAATATAGTTGATTTTATTATCTCCAAGATAAATCAAGGATACGTTGGCCTCAGCAGACACTATCAACCTATCTTCAGCCACCAGGGTTTGAAGCTCCCTAGGATGGACGGAAAACCTGACCACCTTTTCTATCGGAGGCTTGTCACCTGCTACTACTATCTCCTCCTTAACGTTGGCATAGGAAATGTCTCTGCCGTAGACCTCCTTGTATGTAATATCCTCTTCTAATATTTGTAAGCCTTTGTCCCCTTGGATTTCATGGACAACTTCCAGCTCCTTAGTCTCTTCCACCTTAGCATTAAGGTTTAATAAGGCCTGTAGATCGATCCTATTTTCACCTAAATCATATTCTATATGGTCGATGCTAGCCTTTATGTCGCATTCCATGCCCTCAGCTATACCCTCTATGTCTATCTCTTCCTTAAAGTCCTTACTGGTCTCCAGGGTATGTAGGTTCTTCTCTTCATCCAAGCCCCTATATACTATATTGAATTTGACCCTGCCATTTACCAATAGCTTATCCTTGAAGATGTTGGTATTTAATACTTCAGTCCTACCCTCTACCCATAGGATGGAGTCGATTTCCTGCTTGTTTGTATTGAGGTAGATTTCAGTCTCAACCATGGTCTGAACCTCTTCGGTCCCCTTTACTTCCTCCACCTTAATAAGATCCTTTATTATCTCAATGGACATATTCTCACCCCTATTTAAACATTTATTATCCTATAAAGCATATATATGTTTAGGGGTCTTAAAATATGAATGGGGAAAGCTTTATAAAAAGAAAACTGGACTATGAAAATAGTCCAGTCCTATCTATGAAATCTTCACTTGTCTATCTGCTTCATCGCATACGATAACTTCTACTGTTGATGTTAGTACGTCTGAGTAAGTGTATGATACTCTCCTAGTGCTGTCGTATTCGTTAGATATCCTTACTACAAAAAGGCTTGGATAAGCCGATTCTAAAATGCCCTTCCTAACCGTTGTCTTCTTCCTACTCTTGTTCGCTTTTAATATTACGGTCTTTCCAATACATCCTTCCAAATCCTTTCGAATCTTGGCTACATTATTCATATAATAAAATAAACCACCTTCCATTGGTTCTCTCCTTATGTAAGGAGGCAGAAGGAGTGTTTGGGAACACTCACATAATATTATAGCATAAAAAGGGAATTTTGTCAAAAGTATAATATTATACTATTAATACAAGCCTTTGTCAAACCATAATGGCCTAATTTTTATTTAAAAATATTTAACAATTTAAGGCTAAATTTATAGCCTTAAAGCCTATAATTTCAGTAAAAATGTTGCCATTGCAAAGTAGATGGTAAGGGTGATGGCATCCACCAGGGTAGTAATCAAGGGCCCTGCCATAATGGCTGGATCCAGCTTCAACTTTTTTGCTCCCAGGGGCAGCATACTGCCAATGATCTTGGCCACTATTACGCACACTACCAGGGTGATAGAGACCGTTAAGGAAACTAATAATCCTACCCTATCTATTAACATATTTTTTAAGAAATTAACGGATCCCAATATAAGTCCAGAAATGATGCCTATTCTAAATTCCTTCCATAGGATATTCCACTTATCCTCCAGTTCTATATCCCCAGTGGCCAGTCCACGGATGACTAGGGTAGATGATTGGTTGCCTGAGTTTCCACCTGTATCCATTAGCATGGGGATAAAGGCCGTTAGGACCACCAGCCTGCTTAAGAGGTTTTCAAAGTTGGAGATGATCCTGCCTGTTATAGTTGCTCCTATCATCAGAACCAGTAGCCATGGAATCCTCTGTTTTGCCAGGTCTATGACCTTTGTATCTATATACCTCTCTTCTGAAGGTGCCATAGCAGCCATGATTTGGAAGTCCTCGGTGGCCTCCTGCTCAATAACGTCCAAGATGTCGTCGAAGGTGATGATTCCCGTAAGCCTGTTTTCATTATCCACCACAGGCAGGGCCATAAAGCCATACTTAATAAAGAGGTTACCCACCGTCTCCCTGTCATCATGGGTATTTACATAGATTACCTCGTCCTCCATAATGTCCGCCAGCCTTAAATCCTCATCGGAAACCACCAACTCCCTTAAGGATACAATACCTTCTAAAATCCTGTTACTATCTGTTACATAGCAGGTATAGATAGTCTCCTTAGTCAAGCCAGTTTCCCTAATATGGTCCATGGCCTCCCTTACAGTCATATCCTTTTTAAGGTCCACATATTCGATGGTCATTATGCTTCCAGCGGAATCTACTGGATACTTCAAAAACTGATTAATCAATTGCCTTTCTTCAGGATTGGAATTTTTCAAAATCTTCTTCACCAAGTTGGCTGGCATCTCTTCAATCATATCTATCATATCGTCGAAGAAAAGTTCTTCTAATATATGGCTTAACTCCTTATCGGTAGCAGAATGTACTATGCTTGACTGCTGCTCAGGGGAAAAGTGGGCAAATACCTCCACAGCCAAATCCTTGGGCAGCATCCTAAAGATCAGTAATGTGGTATTTGGATCAAGTGGGTCTAGAAATTCTGCAATGTCTACTTCGTTCATTAAGGATAGTTCATTTTTTAATTGTACATATTGCTTTTTCTCAACTAGTTCTAAAAGCCTTTCTTTATCCATCATCCATACCTCCTTTTAGGAGGAACCACACCCACAACTAGAAGTAATGGCTATGGTTCTTCCCTTAATATTTAATTTTCCACACGACTTGGGCAAAGGTCCAGAATCCATAGTCATCACTCCCCTCTTGGTTAATACATTATCTATTATACCACATTATCTATTATACCAAATTGAAATTTATCTAAAAATGAATCTATAAGTAAATAAAATATTTTAACTATAAGAATAATCAAAAGAAAAAGGGGTTTAATCCCCCTTATTCTTAACAGCCGCTACCGCCCCTAGAAGGCCTAACGGTAAAGCCCTTTCTTAAAAAACCTTCACTATAATCTATGACGAATTTTCCAAACATATCATCAAAATCCTTATCCATGATAAAGTCATAGCCCTCTACTGTAACCTTAAGATCCGTATCCTTTGGTTCGTCCAGAACCATTCCAAAGACTGGGCCGCCTCAGCCATAGGCTGCTATATAGATCTTAAAGGCCTTGTTTTCTTCCATTGTGGGAAACATCTCATTAAATTTTTCCCTGGCTTTGTCTGTTAATTCTATAACCATAATAATCCCTCCCTTATAATCATATTATACCCACCATGGGTATGTTGAAACAAGTCTATTATAGTTAATATATTATTCTAAATCAAAAAGGAGACCCTTTGGCCTCCTACTACAATGCTTCTCTACCAGGTATGATGGCGTCGATAACACCTATTACTAGGGCTCCAATTATTGCTCCCCATAAGGATATATTAAATCCTGGTACGATAAACTTGGTAACATAAAGAATGATTGCAGCAACCAGGAAACCAGCTATACCTCTACCAAATGGTGATGCATCTATTCCAGTAAATCTTTGGATTAGGTAGTCCAATACTCCTATTACCACCGCCGCTAGAAGTAGACTCCAGATGCCATCTATGGTAAATCCTGGTGTGAAATATGCTGCAATGGCTACTACTATTGAAGTAACCAAAATCCTTAACAGCATCTCCCCAATGCTAAAATCACGGTCTCTGTCACGGTTTCTGTTGAAATCATTATTATCCATATTCTCACCTCCTGATATAGTATTTTCCAAAAGTGAGAAATATTATACAAATATTTGATGTTATTTTATTATTTTATGTGTTATAATTAATTAATGAAGGGTATAAACCTAATGTTCTAATTTTTATTGGAATTCAAGGAGGGTTGATATAAATGGAAATCACTAAAGATATGTTAATTGGTGAAATCATCAGAAAAAAACCAGAAGCCGTAGAAATTCTAATGTCCTTTGGTATGGGCTGCGTTGGATGTCCTTCAAGCCAAATGGAAACTCTAGAGCAAGCTGCTATGGTTCATGGTTTAAACTTAGACAGCTTAATGGAAGCTTTAAATAAGTAATAGCTTAATGAAGGCTATAAGTTAGTAATTAAATTAGTAATAAGATAAAAAATGGAAGGGATTTACCTTCCATTTTTTATTTCAATTTTTTATTGTATTTTAATTTTATTTTTATTCACCTAATGCTTCATCGATCTTTTCTTTATCAAAACCTACGATTTCTTCCCCATCTATAACTAAAACAGGTACTCCCATATGACCCATACTCATTAGTTC
The DNA here is from genome assembly GCA_012521625.1 of Tissierellia bacterium. Classification (GTDB taxonomy): domain Bacteria; phylum Bacillota; class Clostridia; order Tissierellales; family Tissierellaceae; genus JAAYTL01. The sequence continues at coordinate 10,768 of JAAYLY010000215.1, forward strand.
TTGTCTAGCAACCTTATCTGTTTGAACGTTCTTTTCAGTATATTGGATGCCTTTTTCTTCCAGGTAGTTTTTAGCTAAAGTACAATATGGGCAAGTGTTACTAGTATAAACTACTACATCTTTCATTTTTATTCCTCCCTATTATCTATTGATTCTATTATACCCCTCACGGGTATAATAGTCAATAGTTCTTCTCCAGTTTATATTACCCTTAAAATTTAACTTTAATCAAATAAATTAAATTAAATATGTCTAATGTGTCTAATATGCTCAATACCTTCTTCTAACAGCCTTAATACGTGGTCATCGTCTAGGGAATAGATGACTAGTTTTCCTTCTTTTTTATACTTTACCAATTTTAGGTCCCTAAGGATTCTAAGATGGTGGGAGATGGAGGACTGGGTCATGTCCAACAATGTAGCAATATCGCATACGCATAGGGGTGATTTAGATAATACATAGATGATCTTCAACCTAGATGGGTCTCCTAAAGCCTTGTAGATCTTTGCTAAGTCTTCTATGCCCTCTTCTTCATCTAATTTAGCTTTGATCTTAGTTAATAGGTCAGATTGGGCATAATTACCTATACAAACAAGCTTATCTTCTGTTTTACTCATACTTAACCTCCTTCTCTAATCCTTGGGAATCATAGGATTGATTGGGTATATTATCCTGCCAGTTTCTGGATCTATATATAACAGCCAGTAGCCTAAGCCGTCTTTGCTTTCATACCAGGTGTTAAAGCCGGTGGTGCCATTTTGTGGATGGTCTTCTGAAATGAACCTGCCTGGGACTCCATATACGAAGAACTTAACTTCATCATTTACATTATAAAGTCCGAAGATATAGTGGCCGTACTTCTTCATCAAGGCTGTAGCTGTAACGGCATTCTCAACTAGAGGAAATTTCCTATTACCGCTAGCTATGTAGCTAAAGTATGGTAAAAATCCCATATCCTCCTTGGGATTTTGTATATCTATCCTCCACCAGTTATAGCCCTCTAGGTCTATCTTAAAGGGTTCCACATAGGGGAAATACCTTAATATGCTTAAGACATAGTTGGTAGCCTGCATCTTCTGATTTAATCGCCTTTGGGCTTCTGGACTTAAGACCTGGGCTTCATCTAGCTCATATTCTGCCTCGCTAAACATCTCCTGCATGGCCCTTTGATATTCCTCTTCAGTTATTCTTAGGATGGGACTAGCTCCTAGGGAATCATCTAGGGGTATATATTTCTCCTCTTCAACTTCAACATCCACATCCCCTACTGGATCTACTCCATTTCCTTCTTTAGCTAGAGAATCAGATACTTCTCCTACTTGTTTATCTATTGGATCAGCCTCTTCAACTACTTCCCCATCTGCTAAATCTTCTGCTGGGATATCTACATCTTCTTTCATTAGGGCTTCTTGTTCTAAGTCTTGTTCTTTAATATCTTCTTTCTCTTCTTCAACGAGAAAATCTCCTAAGTCATTTTTAATATACTTTACTTCTTCCCCTGTTATTTGAAGATTATCCTTTACCCTTTCAGCTTCCCTATCTAAGACATCAGCTTCCCCTATATTTTGTCCATTATCTTCCTCAATTACTGCATCAGCCTTGATAAATTCTTCTATCCTTTCACTGGGTTCTTCTTCCACCCTAAAACCTATGGTCCTTTCAGTTGCAGGATCCTTTTCTTTTACTTGGGCTTCTCCTTCCCTTATACCCTCATCCTCTTCAGGCCTACTCTTACTATCATGGCTATCAAGTCTAGCATCTCCTACCTCAAAGCCTTTCTCCTTATCTAGATCAGGCCTTTCTACTTCTACATCCCTTGATTCTATGTCCTTTTTATAAGCCTTCTCCTTCCTATCTTCAGTTACTTCTTCTACTTTCGCTATAGCCGATTCCTTTGCAGCTAGGGTCTTATCTTCCCTTGGTTGGAAGCCCATCCCCTTAGGCTTTTCCTCACCCTTTAACTCTTCTATATATTCTTCAATAGACCCGTCCTTCTTATTTAGGTATCCGCCTAATAATACATCCTTGCCTTTCAATATAAGAATACCATTTATCCTATCAAATGAAAAGCCTGCCGCCTCCAATTCCTTATAATTTAGGGATAAGTTTGCCCTTGCCCTACCCCTTTGGTCCGTATAAATCTTGCCCCCTTCGTAAGCCCCATTATCAAGTAGGACTACCTCATAGCTTGTATCCCCCTCTGCCTTATCCATATTTATAGATAGGGTTAGCCGGTTGTTCCTTAATTCCAGTTTGCCATGTCCCTTTGGATTAAGATATCTTATACTAGAGTAGTCGTTTTTTAATATGAAAAACTTTCGTTTGAAGTTTAATCCAGTTGACATAAAAAACCCCCCTTATAAACATATATTTAATTATATGTTTAAGGGAGGTAATATTTTACTAATATTGATAAAATCTTCTAAGGACAGTTCTTCCGCCCTGCTTTCAGGCTTGATATCGGCCAGGATTAGGTCCTTTCTTATGTCTTCCTTGTCTAAATCGAAGCCATAAGTAGATAGGGCATTTAAGACGGTCTTCCTCCTCTTGGAGAAGGCTGCTTTTACTATCTTAAATAGCTTATCCCTGTCTACATCAGGAAGCTCCTTTTTTATATCCAACTTCATGACGGAGGAATCTACCTTTGGCTGGGGCATAAAGACGGTCTTAGGCACCTTTAGGATTATTTGGGGTTCACTAAAGAAGGATACATATACAGATAGGGAGCCGTAGGTTTTATTACCATGCTTAGCCACCATCCTGTCGGCCACTTCCTTCTGAATCATTACCGTTATGGATTCAAAGAGCTGGCTGTCTTCCAACAGCTGGGTCAAGATGGGGGTAGTTACATAGTAGGGTAGGTTAGCTACCACCTTAACAGGTCCACCATTTAATTTTTCATCTATCAATTTTTTAATATCCACCTTTAAAATGTCCCCATGGACTATTTCCACATTGTCATAGTCGGCTAAGGTTTCATCTAATACTGGCAGCAGGCTTTCATCTAGCTCAACAGATACGACCTGCTTAGCACTTAAGGCCAGCTCTTCCGTTAAGGTTCCTATACCAGGACCTATTTCCAACACATAGTCATCCTTACTTATACCTGCGCCCTCAACTATCTTCCTAACTATATTGCCATCAATTAGGAAGTTTTGGCCAAGGCTTTTGGAAAATTTAAAGCCATATTTTTCAATTATCTCCTTTACATATTTGGGGGAGTACAATCTAGTCTTCATCCTTATCGATCCTCTCCATTGCATCTAAGAATTCTTCTCTACTTATGCCGAAGTTATTCAGACGGTTTAAAAGCTGTTTAGCATTGGCATAGCCTATCCCTAGGATTTCTCCAAGCCTTTCCCTCCTATAGCTGGAGTCGGGCCCTCCTGCTAGGCCGAATTCCAGTAGGTCTTCCCTAGTAAAGTTTTCAGTCCTTTCAACCCTACTAGGCCTGGCCTTCTTTATGGCCTCTATTATATCCTCCTTGCTGGCATTTTCTACTCCTATATCTCCCTTCTTTAGGGCCTTTCCCTGGGGTAGGAAGGCATGCTTACAGTTCTTAATATGCTTGGATAAATCCCTCCTAATTTTTTCCCCTGCATAATCGGGATCCGTCAAGATTATGATGCCCCTTCTTTGGGCAATATTCTTCAATTCCTTTATGAATTCCCTCTTATAGCCAAAGCCGTTACAGGCTATAACCTCAGCATCAACTGCAGCCTTTACAGCCGCTATATCATCCTTGCCCTCTACTACTATTACTTCCTTGATCATTATTTTCATTCCTTTGATATAGTCTTGATTAATGTGAACTACCTCCACCTATAGAGGTGGTGGCTTCGTGGTCAATACTCCCATCGGAGCAAGTTTACCCACGCTCAAAGGGCTGTTCCATCCCCATATTTACCATCTACATGGCTAATTTTAGTA
>JAAYLY010000216.1 GCA_012521625.1 Tissierellia bacterium
CTCCTAGAACTTTTTAAATACAATCTCCACTTCCATTTGCTTACCATCTCTTAAGACCTTCAAAATGGCCTTATCTCCAAACCTATAGTTATATAAGATCTTCCTTAAACTGGCCATGGTTTCTATAGGCTTATTATCGATTTCTAGGATTATATCATAGGCTTTTAAGCCTGCTTCAGCTGCCGGAGAACCCGGTATTACTTCATAGACTATTACCCCATAGTCTACATCCAGCTCTATACCTAACTGCCTTTCATAGACCCCAACTTCCCTGCCGTTAAACCCGATATAAACGTTGGTAAATTCCCCATCCCTAATTACTTCTTCTATTATGGGTTTAACCAGGTTTATAGGTATGGCAAAGCCTAGTCCCTCACCTGTTTGAATCTTGGCCGTATTAATCCCGATTACTTCACCCTTACTATTTAATAGGGGTCCACCGCTATTACCTGGATTTATAGAGGCATCCGTCTGAATTAGGTCTTCTATTACATTATATCTGTCAACCCTTATGGACCTGTGGAGGCCGCTTATAACTCCTGATGTTACGGATCTTTGAAAGTCTAAACCTAAGGGGTTTCCTATGGCAATGGCCAATTCTCCAACTTCTAAGGCATCTGAGTCTCCCAGCTCAGCCGCCTGTAAATTCCTGCCCTCAGCCTTTACTATGGCTAAGTCCAATAGGGAATCATACCATAAAACCTCTCCCCTAGCCGTATCCCCATTTTCAAAGAGGACATTTATACTCCTAGCCTTGCCATCGCCTATAACATGGGAATTGGTAAGGATGTAACCATTAGGATCTACGATTACCCCAGACCCTACACCTTCCTGCTCCCTCTCCCAGAACCAATCCCTAGTTACTACTACAGTGGTAATCCCCACTACAGACCCCATAGCCTTCTTGGCTACAGCTGATACGGTATTGATGTCTTCATCGGGTATGATGGTGATTTCATTTACCACCCTATTTCCACCCTGGCCTCCATAGAAATTAGGCATGGGAAGATACTTACCGTAAAGATAAGCAGGTGCAATATAGGATGAAATGATGCCCCCTATAATGGCAGAAATTAAAGAAACTACTATATAGGATAAGGTCCCCCTCTTCTTAGGTGGTCGGTTATAACTCTGATAATTATACTGCTTGTAACTACCATAATTATACTCATTATCCATTCCAACGCCCCCTAATTAAACACTAAGATGGAAGATATCAGTCCTACAATCCCTGTGGGATAAATTTAAGGCTATGTCTTTTTTGGTATCCAATCCTAAGGATTCCAAGTTAGCCCTTACGGTATTAAAGGCCAAATCCGGCCTATTGTTATCCTTACTTAAGTGGCCTAGGATAACTACTTCTCCAGAGCCTCCTAATATCTGCCCTAGAATCCTACCACAGTCATCATTAGATAAGTGGCCTCTAGTACTTAAAATCCTCTGTTTTAATGGCCAGGGGTAGCTGCCTTCCTTTAACATCTTTACATCATGGTTTGATTCTATTAGGTAAAGATGAGACCCCTTAATTTTATCCATCATATTATCATTTACCCAGCCTGTATCGGTAACTACACTTACCTTCTTATTTTTATAGTAGAATATGTAGCCAACAGGATCTTGAGCATCATGGAAGATTCCCAAGGGATAGACCGTTAAGTCTCCCAGCTCAAAAAAGCTTTCAGTTGTAAAAACTTTTATATTACCTTCCCTTATCTTTCCAATGCCTTTTTCCATCCCCATCCAGGTCCCCGAATTGGCATAAATAGGAATATTATAGCGGCGGGATAAAACCCCCACTCCCCTAGTATGATCTATATGCTCGTGGGTCACTAAGATTGCATCTATGGTGGAAGGGTCCACCTCCATACTTGAAAGGAGCTCCTCCACCCTTTTTCCACTGAAGCCTGCATCTATGATAACCCTAGTCTTTCTTGTTTCTATATACTGACAATTACCACTGCTACCACTGGATAGCGAACAAAATTTTAAAGCCATTATATTTTCCTCCATTTAAATGCTGACTCTTATATTATATACTGTTTAGGCAATAAAAAAAAGGAGATTTAATCTCCTAGTAATTATCGATAAATACCTTGTATCCATCATCAAACTGGATACGCCAAGCTGGTATTGCCCTGCCTTGTTTTGCCTGTAGAGGATTTTGGATATAATCATGTTTTTCTGGGTCGAAATAATAACAAAGGGATATATCCTTAATATTTTTGCCATAGACTTCCTTCATACTCAATAAACCCAAGATTGATTTAGGGGCACTGCTGATGAATATAGGGGTTTCACCTATTTCTATGACATTTAACCAGAGACGCTCCAGCTTTTTAATTCCCGTATCGTCCAATTGTATATTAGTAAAGGCTGATTCAAGAAATCTTTCTTTAAATACCTTTGAAAACTCCAAATGGTAGATATTATCCACCCTCTTAACATGGGATAATACCATATCGGATATATCGAAACCTAAATCTACTAA
>JAAYLY010000027.1 GCA_012521625.1 Tissierellia bacterium
AATATAATCTTTAAATCATTGATAAAACTAATATTATCTATATACTCTAGGTCTAACGAAAGTTTTTCTTCCCAACTAATATCATTACGTCCATTAACTTGAGCCCATCCAGTTAATCCAGGTAAAACAGTATGTCTTTTCCTCTGCTCTTCAGTCATAAAAACCATATCTTTTATAAGTTGTGGCCTAGGTCCAACTATAGACATATCCCCTTTTAGAATATTAAATATCTCAGGCAACTCATCTAAAGATGTACTCCTTAAAAATCTCCCAAACTTAGTAAGCCTTTCACTATCAGGTAATAGTTCACCATTTTCATCTCTTTCATCAGTCATAGTTCTAAACTTATACATTGTAAATATTTCTTCATTTAAACCAGGTCTTTTTTGTTTAAATATAACTGGACTACCTAGATTAATCCTTACAAGAATTGCAATTAATAACATTAAAGGAAATAAGATGATTAGTGATATTAGTGATAAAACTATATCCATAGGCCTTTTAAAATATCTTTTATATATTCCATCCCTTTTCTTAGTTGGTTGAGTTTTAACTTCCACTCCTCCACCCATCCATTACCACAATCCTTTTATCACACTGCATACCCTATCCAAATCCTCATCGGTCATCTTAGTATCACTTGGTAGGCATAGGCCATTTTCAAAGAGTTTTTCACTTACACCTGTTCCTATGAAATCATATTTTTCATAGAAGGGTTGTAGGTGCATTGGTTTCCATATTGGCCTTGATTCTATGTTGTTTTCTTCTAGGGCTTCTAGGATGTCTAGTGGCCTTACATTGCCACTTAGGGTGATACAAGATAACCAATAATTTGGTTCATTCCAATCATTGATTGGCATAAAGTCTATACCTTCAAGATGGCCTAGTTCTCTCTTGTAGTATTCAAAGATATATTTCTTCTTCTCTACCCTTTTATCTAATACTTTAAGTTGGCCCCTACCTATTCCTGCAACTATATTGCTCATCCTGTAGTTGTAGCCTAGTTCACTATGTTGGTAGTGCCTAGCCTTGTCCCTTGCTTGGGTAGACCAAAATCTAACCTTTTGAATCCTTTCTTCATTATCTGAAACCAACATACCACCACCTGATGTGGTGATTATCTTATTTCCATTAAAGGAGAATACTCCATATTCTCCAAAGGTACCAGTATGCTTACCCTTGTAATAGCTTCCTAAGGATTCGGCTGCATCTTCTATTAGGACTACATTATGCTTCTTACATAGGTCTACAATCTTGTCCATATCTGCAGATAGCCCGTATAGGTGAACTACAATTACAGCCTTTACCTCTGGATATTTTTCAAAGGCTTCCTCCAAGGCCTTTGGACACATATTCCAGGTCTCATAGTTGCTATCTATAAATACTGGGATTGCATTTTCATAGATTACCGGATTTACTGTGGCTGCAAAGGTTAAATCTTGGCAAAATACTATATCACCTTGTCCAACTCCTGCCGCCTTTAAGGCCATATGGATGGCAGCTGTACCTG
>JAAYLY010000217.1 GCA_012521625.1 Tissierellia bacterium
GTATAATTAAAATACAATCTTGAGAATATTTATTATATTGAAGGTTCGATATAATAAATATTCACAGATAATAAAAAGTTAAAGGGGGATTCATATGTCGAGGAAAATGGTTGCAATCCTACTAGTACTTGGACTTATCCTATCAATGACCGTTGGATGTGGCGGTGGAGACAGTACCACTGGAGGAGGCGGCAAAACAACCTATGTAAACATAGCAACAGGTGGTACATCTGGTACTTATTATCCACTGGGTGGAGCAATTGCTAAGATCTACAACGATAACCTTGAGGGGGTAAATGCTAACGCACAATCTACTGGAGCATCTGTTGAAAACATCGGTTTAGTAGCTAAGGGAGAAACTGAAATAGCATTCGTACAAAGTGACATTACCTACTATGCTTATGAAGGTATAGAAAACTTTGCTGACTCTGGTAAAGTGGAAAATATCCGAGGCATGGCTATGCTATACCCAGAGGTAGTTCAAGTTGTAGCCAATGCTAACTCTGGAATTAAAACCATAGAAGATTTAAAGGGTAAGAAGGTTGCAGTTGGAGCTCCAGGATCTGGTACAGAAGCTAACGCTAGACAAATCCTAGGCGTACATGGTATTACTTATGATGATTTAGCTAAGGCAGACTACCTATCCTTCGGTGAGGCTGCAGACCAATTAAAGGACGGCCACATAGATGCTGCATTCGTAACAGCTGGTTTACCAACAGCAGCATTAGTAGAAGTTTCTCAATCTAACGACATAGTAGTAGTTGCAATGGATCAAGCTAAATTAGATGCACTAATTGCTGAATATCCATTCTATACAGGAGTAACTATACCTGGTGGAACTTACAAAGGTAATGATGAAGATGTATTAGCTGCAGCAGTAATGGCTATGTTAGTAGTACCTGAAGATCTGGATGAAGATTTAGTATATGATATGACAAAGTCCTTATTCGAGTATAGACAAGTAATAATCGATACTCATGATAGGGGTAATGATATTAAATTAGAAACAGCCCTTGAAGGTATGCCAATAGAATTACATCCAGGTGCGGCAAAATATTATGAAGAAGCTGGCGTTAAATAAGAGTAAAAATATAGATAAAGGTATTGAATCTCGGTTCAATACCTTATCTATAAAAATATTAATAATAGGAATTATTTTAATTATTATATGGTCATTAATGCCTATTAAAGTGTTGTTAGCATCAGATTTTAAAGATGACAATTATATAAGGGCTTGGAAAATTTCTGATGGTGATAATTTTATAATCGAACATACTCATTCCGTTCAACTGACTACAGTCAGCGAAAAATATGTAGTCAAAGGTCAAGACATAATCCTTATTGAATCAAGATTTAACTCCTTGGGAGCAGGCTTGCCTGCAACGACACCCTACAAATTTCAATTAACTGAAGAAGGTTTTAGAATTTACGATATTAATAAAACGATAGATAATTTAGTCTATCGGGTAGGTGCAGTAAGGGCAAATCATAGATTGATCTATGATGGTAGCCAATATGATTTTTTAGATTTTTCTAAACCTAGGACTGGTATTAAATTTACCATAGATACGATGCCCTATGCATTGTATAAAATAAGGGAGGGATTCAATTGAGTAAAGAACAAAGGATCACAGAATCTGACGTTGCATTAGACGTGGATGAGTTATTGGAGGAATATGATCTCGATACCTCTAAATTAAGAAAGCCTACGGGTATGATAGCAAAGGTCGTTGCAATTATCGCCATATTATTCTCCACATTCCAATTTATAACAGCAGGTTTTGGTACCTTATTATCAGTTAGACAGAGATCACTTCATATTATGTTTGCATTTGTATTGGGTTTTTTATTATATCCTGCCCATGAGGAAAAGTCTGATAGGACTAATCCGTCTATATTAGACTATGTATTTTCAGTACTTACTGTAATCGTATTTGGTTACTTATTTATATTTGTTGAGGAGATAGCCAATAAGGCAGGTAATGCTACTACACTAGACTTAGTATTAGGTATAGCAGCCATACTTATAACCTTAGAAGTGACCCGTAGGGTAGTAGGTGCAGCCTTACCTATAGTAGCCATAGTCTTCTTA
>JAAYLY010000218.1 GCA_012521625.1 Tissierellia bacterium
CCTGGCTGGAACACCTACGGCAGTGGCATAGGGGGGTACATCCTTCAAAACTACGGCATTGGCGCCTATTTTTGCCCCCTTGCCTATGGTTATTGGCCCAAGAACCTTTGCTCCTGAGCCAATCATTACATCATCTTCTACAGTGGGATGCCTCTTTTCCCCCTTACTTCCTCCAATTCCACCTAGGGTCACCCCATGATAGATGGTCACATTGTTACCAACTTCAGCCGTTTCACCTATAACTATACCCATTCCATGGTCTATAAAGATATTATCTCCAAGCTTGGCTCCTGGATGAATCTCTATTCCAGTTACCCTCCTCGCCCTGTTGGCTATCAGCCTTGCCAAAAGTATCCTATTTTTCTTGTAAAGCCTGTGGCTTATCCTATGGTAAACTAAGGCCTTCAAGCCTGGCGAAGTAAGGATAGCTTCAAGAAGACTCTTTGCCGCAGCATCCTTTTTTAAGATGTTTTTACCTTCCCTAATAATGTATTTAAACATATGCTCCCCCTATTCATTTGCATATAGAACTGTAGATAAATATCTTTCTCCTGTATCAGGTAGGACAGTAACTACTCTCTTTCCTTCTCCTAAGCTCTTGGCAATCTCAGCTGCTGCAGCAAAGTTACCTCCAGATGACATCCCTGCTAGGATTCCATACTCCCTAGCTAATCTCCTAGCCCCTTCATAGGCCCTCTCTTCCTCCATATCTAATACCTTATCAACATATTCTGCCTTATAGATTTCAGGTATAAAGTTGGCGCCTATACCTTGAATACCGTGACCTGCTGCTTTACCACCGGTTAAAACAGCTGATTTAGATGGTTGTACTGCTACAATCAGTATATCCTTATTATGCTCCTTTAAGATCTTGCCAACTCCGCTAATGGTTCCTCCAGTGCCTACTCCGGCTACAAAGGCATCTATCTTTCCCTCTGTATCCTTCAATATTTCCTTAGCTGTAGTCTCCATATGGGATAGGCTGTTGGCTTGGTTTTCAAACTGCCTTGGAAGAAAGTAGCCATGTTCTTTAGCTAATTTCTCAGCCATCTCAACAGAGCCTTTCATACCTGCCTTCCCATCAGTTAAGATCAATTCAGCCCCATAGGCTGACATTATCCTCCTTCTTTCCACACTCATAGTATCTGGCATTACGATTATTACCCTGTAGCCTAGAGCAGCCCCTATCATTGAAAGGGCTATTCCCATATTCCCACTTGTAGCTTCAATTATAGTATCACCCTTTTTCAACAGGCCCCTCTCTTCTGCATCCCTTATCATATAAAGGGCAGGCCTGTCCTTTATACTTCCTCCAGGATTAAAGCCCTCCACCTTAACTAAGATTTCAGCTGATCCTTCCTCCTTTATGCTAATTAAAGGGGTTTTACCTATGGTTTCGATTATATTATTGAAAATCATCTTATTACCTCCTGTTTTATTGGATTAATTTGGATTAATTTAGTTTAATTTAATATGAATTAGATTAATTTAGATTAGTTTTGATTAATTTAGTTTGATTCAAATTAATTTAGATTAATTTAATTCAATTTTTACATAATGCCTAGCTAGATTATTTTAAGTGGTTTTGATTTAAGAAATTCTTAATAAAGCTAGCTTAAGATCTACCTACGATCGTAGAATTTTAAAATTGGCCAATACTAAACTTCTATCAAAATATAAACTTTAATCTTTAAAAATAAAAAACCTTCCACCCCTGTATAAAAATATACAGAGGCGAAAGGTTATACTTCCGCGGTTCCACTCTGCTTAGGATATAAAAAATCCTATCTCTCTTCGAGTACTTCCATACTCTAGTTCTATAACGGGAACTCCCGCCTTAGTCTACTTTAACTTCGACCAGGTGCTCATTGGTGCACTTCTAATTTACTAGTATAGATTCCTCCCACCTCTGGAATCCTCTCTGGAATACATCGTAAATTATACTCTACCAAATCATAGCATCTATTATATTGATGTATTAGATTATAGCACAATGATTTTCAATGTCAAATATTATTTTCTAAATTACACTAAGAAATTCATCATCCTTAAAACTTCAATATAGTCCTTAGAGCTAAACTTAACCCTGTGTTCATCTAATCTAGAGGC
>JAAYLY010000219.1 GCA_012521625.1 Tissierellia bacterium
CACAATGAAATCTTTGAGTAAAGCAGCTTAACAAACTATATAAATATGCTAAGAATTGAGGATTTTACTGTTGAAAATATTAATAATAATTTCAAAATCCCATTTATTAATGGGCTAATTCTTTATGCTCTTTTTTAACCTTGATAAAAAAAGTTAATTATGCAATTTCCTCAAGTAACTTTAAAAGCAAAAATTTAAAACTAAATAATAAAATAAATAATAATAGAAGGAAGTGTTAAAAGGAGGGCATAAAATAAAGAACGGGCAAAATAAAAATCTGATGGTTACCCATCAGATTTTTATCCTTTAATATTCTCTTATATCCTTCAATAGCCTTAGATAATGATTTGCTTCCCTAAGGACGTGGTCTGCCAGTAGTGGTAGGATGATAGATTTAATATCGCAGGCTAGGATGCCTTCAGTAGCTGCCATCTTGTATTCCACAATATCCCTAGTAGCCCTGGTGCTCTTTTCTAGTATAGTCCTCCTGGAGCATCTTTCACATTCCCTTATCAATATATCATAGGCCTTGATGAATTTTTTCGCCATCTCCTTCAAATCCTCTTCGCTAGGATCTAGGAAGCCCTCTATAAATTGGGCGTGATCCATCATAACGTAGTTCCAGAAGTTCAGGATATCGCATAATTCCTTTTCAGGCAGCTTCCTTTCCTTTAGTCCCTTTAATAATTCAAGATAGTATTCGGCTTCTGCAATTAGGTGACTCTGCATCTCAGGATATAGGGTAGTATAAAGCTCACATTTAGTTACTTCCTCCAGGACCTTCTTCTTATAGGCGATGGTATCTAATAAGAGGTTCTTGGCCCTCATATTGATATTTTCCAACTGTCCTTCTAACCAATAAGTAAAGTCGAAATTAGGATCATGGGTTAATTCCATTTCCCTCTTAGTTATATCGGTATCCAATCTAGGGCCGGTTAACTTAGAGGTAACCTTTTCAGTTTCTAGGGTATAAGGGGTGACCAGTTCATTTGAATCTAGAACCTCTTCCCTGATGGCTCCGTCGGCCAGGTCCACCGTTTCACTAAGGAGTATTTCCAGGCTCCTCTTTAATATATCCGCCTCTTGGATTAAATCTTCATTTATGTGGGGCATACCGGTTTCAATGAAAAATAGGTGTTCCTTCATGATCCTTAGGAAGAATAGGTTGACCTCTAAAGATTTTTGGATGAATTCTTTTTGAGTTAGCAAAAAAATACCTCCCTCCATAATATGGTCTACTACATCATATTATTAAGGGAGATAAATGTTACTTACTTTGAGTATCTATTTTTAAAGGCCTTCTTAGTATTGGCATCGAATTTAAGTCCATTGGCCTCCACCTTCTCCAAATAATCTGCAATTATATCCCCAAGGTAGCTTTGGGCATACTTCTTCTTAAGCTCCTTGAATTGTTCTAAAACTTCTTCCTTAATCTTACCACTTTTTTCATCAAAGACCGGATTATTTATACTTCCATAGAGGAAGGCATTTAAATAGCTGTTATATATAGGCCTTAGTTCCTCCCTTAGGCTAGAATAGGGGTAGGTCTTATAGTAGTTATCTATTAGGATCAGCCTTTCAGCCAGCTTCTCCAAGCCAATCATTAAACTACCATTGACCATAAAGGGTTCGTTTATATTTAAGGCCAGGACCCTGAAGTAGTCCCTATATTCCCTTAGGATACAATCTCCAAAGCTATCTAGGAAGAGCTGGTAATCTATTGTATAGGCATATTGGTTACCTTCCATATAAAGCTTGTAGCCCAGCTTACGGTTGTTGATTAAATGTTCCTTTAATTCACCCTCAGCACTTAAGACCTTCTCCCTATTTAAGTAGGCCAGGTCGTTTAGCCTATCTAGGGATAGGCCGTACTTTTCTAGCAGGTTTTCTGTCCCTAGGCTGTATTTAGAAATCAGGCTGTTGATGATGCTGGTCTTAGCCTTGGCTTCCTCATTTAGGCTGTTAAAATATTTAATTAGGAGGTTGGTCATGTCCCTAGTTGATAGGGAGGCCTTATTTTCCCTTAGATAAGCTAAGAAGCCTTCCCTCTGGGAGGAAACTAGCCTGTTGGCCTCTTCTAGGATTTTATCCTCGGATTTTATAGCTTCCTTACCATCTTTATTCCTTATCTTTTCATACTTAACCAGTTCAACTCCATCCCTGCCGTCCCAGCGGTACCAGTAGAGGATCTTATCAGCTAACTCCACATTTTCTTCCCTAGATTCAGGATCTAGGGTGTAGATGCTGAATTCCAAAACTCCATCCCCATCTATATCCCTAATTTCATTCTCCGTAGTTACAGACACCAGGTTTACCTTCTTTTCATTAAGGATATCTATTAATTTACCCTCTTTTAGGATAAAGCCGTAGGTGATGCCTGATTGAGACCCGGCCTGGTTGTTTAATAGGACTCCATTTTGCTTAGGGGATATCCTGCCTATGACCAGTTGATAATTGCTGTTATCGTAATTCATGGGGATACGGCTTATAAGGCTGTATTTGCCTCCATTAAAGCCATAGACCTCCAGGGCCCCTTGGTCCTTTACATCCTTAGGATCCCTTTCTCTGAAGATGACCAGCTCTGGTATATTGTCATCATCAAGGTTGCCTATTTCATAGTGTTCCTTTTTTATAATTTCTCTGTCTACTAGGATCTGGACTAGCTTTTTCATCTTGCTCATATATTGTTCATCCTCAAGGAAGTCATAGCCCTCTCCCTTGGATGTTATTATCTGATTTAAACTTTCCTCTAAGGCCACCACCTTAGGTAGTTCAACTCCCTTGCAGGCGGTGATACTGCTGGCTATTAGGAGGATTAGAAATATAAAAGGTAAAAATCTCCTCTTCATACCATACTCCTTTCTAATAAATATATTATATATTCCAACAGGCCCAATAGGGTAACAAAGAAGTTACAGAATATAGCCTAATAAATTGTTAATTTATAAAATAAAAAAGATAGATAAGTGCAAAGTTAATTGTTAAAAATTTAATAAAGAATATTGACAAATAATAAACAAGGTGCTAAGATAATAATGGTATGTTAAAGAAGGCTCTTTGTCAATAGTTGGGGTGGGATTTTCTTAAATCCCGCTCCATTACTATTTTTACCCTTATTTTTGTGTTATGATTGAGATGGATAGAATTACATGTATTTTGGGCACACTTAAATAAA
>JAAYLY010000220.1 GCA_012521625.1 Tissierellia bacterium
GGCTAGGGGTATACAATTTCATATAAATCCCTGGCTAATGGGATTAGGTATAGTGGCAGTTTCTTTGGCCTTCTTTGTAGCTATGGCCTTTCCAGTCATATATGCCATAAATATCCCCCTGGTGGGAACCATATCTAAACCACCTAAACATAAGAAAAAGGTAATAGTAGGCAAGGGGGTTGCTATTAAGAAGCAGACCTTT
The DNA here is from genome assembly GCA_012521625.1 of Tissierellia bacterium. Taxonomy (GTDB): domain Bacteria; phylum Bacillota; class Clostridia; order Tissierellales; family Tissierellaceae; genus JAAYTL01. The sequence continues at coordinate 203 of JAAYLY010000220.1, forward strand.
ACCTCCATCAATTTTACTTATTTTAAACAGAATGGAGCAAGATCCCTTATATCCCTAGGCCTATCCCTTGTGACCATAAGCATTTCCCTCTCCACCCTTCTAGTCTGCTACCTGGCCTTTGGTTCCTATAGGGATATGGTGATAGCTAAGAATAGGCCGGATTATGCCATGGAGACCTACTATGGGGAAAATAGGATGAAGTTGCCCCAGGTCAAGGAAGAAATCATGTCCATAGAGGGGATAAGGGAGGCTGAAGCCTATAAGGTAGGGCGGAACACCCTCCTTTATTATGAGGGAATGGAAGATAATATCTTAATTGAAGAATTTAAGGAGCTTCTACCGGATACTTTATATAATAGGCATTTTAAAGCCTTTCATAACAAGATATTAAATAAGGAAGTAACAGGCCTATATACTAGGTATTATGGCCTAGATCCAGAAAGTGAACTATTCCAGAGATTCAGCTCCCAAATCACCCTAGGCCAGCTTAATAAGGAGGAATTTATTCAAGGAAATGAGGTTATCTTACTTACCCCTATGTATTGGGAATTAGATCCTAAGGAGATAAATTCGACTATTGAAGAAGATCAGCTTGTGGCCTCCACCAGTGACGATGACCGATTTGCCTGGCTTTTAAATCAGAGCAATAGATATTTACTAAGCTATAATAGGACCTTTGCCAAGCATTTTAATAGGCTGGATGATCTAAAGCCTGGGGATTCCATATATTTGGCTGCTGATGAGGAAAAGATGAAGAACGAAAGCAGGGTTCTAAGTTATATAACTACAGAAGTTAAGGTAGGGGGTATTATATACTACTTTCCAGAAGAAGGCATCTGGCCGTTTTCAGCTAGAACAACCCCCTATATAGTAGTTGGCTCCTATGAGGGGATGGAAAAATTATACCCCAACTCTAGGCTGGGGCTGTTTAACAGAAGCTTAGAGGTTATGAAGATTATGACTGATACCCAATTCCCCAATAAATATGGCCGCACTCTTTGGTATCTAAATACGGATTCTAAAATAATTGACTATGTTTTGGATGCTAAATTATTATCTTTTGCCAATAATAATGGATATACCCTCTATAATTATAAGACTAGCAATATGCAACTATATCATGAAGCTGTTAATAATACGATAATCATTGCCCTACTGGGGCTTACGGCCGCCTCCATTGCCAGTGTAATTCTCTATAACACTAATATATCTAAATTGGAACAGGATAAGAATAGGATAGGAATCCTACAGGCCTTAGGGGTAACTAAGGAAGATTTTACTAAACTATACTTAAAAATTGGATTATTAGTAGGCCTAGTGAATATTCTGCTTTCTCATATTCTAATATTCCTAGTTCTGTTTATAACATCCATAGCCTCTGTGGGCTTTTTAGATATGGATTTAACTTCCTATATAAATTACTTACTAACTGATAGCTTGTGGTTATATCCATGGTCCATCCATATCTTCCTTTGTTTTCTATATTTGGGTCTAACTATCTTAATATACTACCTGCCTTCTAGGAAGATAATTAGCCCTTATCCTGTTGACAATATTAGAAGTTTGAGTAGACTATAATATAATTAACTATTTTTGGAAACTTTAAATATAAAGGGTGATCTTATGACTAAAGTAGCGGCTTTTTTCGATATCGATGGTACAATCTTTAGAAATTCCTTGATGATTGAACACTTTATGAAACTTATGACCTTCGAGGTAATCGATCCAGCCATCTGGTATACTAGGGTCAAAAAGGTGTATATGGAGTGGGAAAGTAGGTTTGGAGACTTTGAAAGATATCTTGAGGTACTAGCTGAAGTTTATCTAGATGAGCTAAAGGGGGTAAAAAAGGATTATATCGAGTATATAGCTGCCCATGTAATAAAGGTCAATGGGGATATGGTCTACAAGTATTCCAGGGATAGGATTGAGTGGCACAAAAGCCAGGGCCATAAGGTATTCTTTATTTCTGGTAGTCCTGACTTCCTAGTATCTAAGATGGCTGAGAAATATGGGGTAACTGAGTACAGGGGCAGCATTTATAAGGTGGATGAAGAGAACAGGTTTACGGGCGAAATCATTAAGATGTGGGATTCTGCCAGCAAGCAAAGGGCAATAGATGAATTAATAGAGAAATATGATGTGGACTTGGAAAATAGCTTCGCCTATGGAGATACCACAGGAGATTTATCAATGTTGCGGATGATGGGAAACCCAATAGCCATCAATCCCAATAGGGAATTGTTCGAGGCCATTAGGGCTGATGATAAATTATCTAAAAAAGCAACCATAATTGTTGAGAGGAAAAACCTTATATATAAGTTAGATGCAAGTGTTGAAATAATCTAGTAGATAAAAGGGCCTTTCATAACATCTAAATAAGTTATGAAAGGCTCCTTTTTTATTTTTTTACATATAGGGCACTTTTAAATTAATTCTCGTAATTAAATTGATATATTTTATAAGTCTTATAAGCTGAACATACTAATGTAATCCTTTCGTA
>JAAYLY010000221.1 GCA_012521625.1 Tissierellia bacterium
TATATATCTCTTAAGGACTAGAAAGAAAAGTATATAGAAAGTAGTGGAAAAGATGTATGCAATAAGTGTTAAGGACTTAGAATTTGGATATAGGGAAGATTTGGTTTTAAAGAAGGTTAGCTTTAATATCAGGGATGGAAGTTTCGTAAGCCTAATAGGGCCAAATGGGTCAGGTAAATCTACCCTACTGAAGACCTTAAATAACCTTTATCAACCTAGGGGAGGTAGTATTAGGTTATACGATAGGGATCTTTCCTCCTATAAGAAAAGGGAGCTGGCTAGGAAGATAGCCCTGGTACCCCAGGAGACTAATATAGATTATGATTTTACAGTAGAGGAAATAGTCATGATGGGCAGGCACCCCTATAAAAAACGCTTTGAGATGGAAGATGAATCTGACTTTAAAATAGTCTATGAGGCTATGAAGATGACCAATACCCTAAGCCTAAGGGATAGGCTGATTAACCAGATATCAGGGGGTGAAAGGCAGAGGGTTATCATAGCTAAGGCTTTGGCCCAAAAGCCTTCCATCATATTATTAGATGAGCCTACTAGTAATTTAGATATAAACCATCAGATGGATATTTTAAATCTACTTAAGAGGCTCAATAGGGAAAATGGCCTTACGGTAATCCTGGTAATCCATGACATTAATTTAGCCTGTAGGTATTCTGACCAGATAATCTTTTTAAAGGATGGGCAGATACTAGGAATGGGTAGTCCTGAAGAAGTGGTTACCATTGAAAATATGGAAAATGCCTACAATATGAAGGTTGCCATAGAGAGGAACAAATATACCAATACCCTCCATCTGACCCCAATAGAGATAAAGGATCGGGGCGAGAATAAAAATAAGCGGGTCCATATAGTCTGTGGAGGTGGATCTGGTCAGGAGCTTATTAATAGTTTATACTCTGAGGGATTCCAGCTCTCCCTAGGAGTACTAAATGTAGGGGATTCTGATTGGGAACTAGCTAGGAGCTTAAACCTTCCGATGGTAGAGGAGGTACCCTTTTCCGGCATAAGCGATGAAGCCCATGAGAACAATTTAAGGATGTTAGAAAGGGTAGACATGGTAGTAATTAGCAATGTCCCAATAGGGGCAGGAAACCTTAAGAATTTACTAGCAGCTAAAGAGGCCTTAGAAAAGGGTAAGAGGATATTTTATATAAAGGATGATGATTTAGAATTTGACTATACTAACGGAGAAGCTTTAAGCCTAATAGGGCTTATGAAGGAAAGAGGGATGATTACATTAAATTCCATAGACCAATTGTTAGATGAAATATAACTTAGGGGGGTTAGGTCAAGCCCCCTATTTTTTTTGCCTATTACTTGCCTTGACATAAAAAATATCAAAATATAAAATTCTTATTGTATTACATGGAAATATTTAAGGTCGACTTATGTAAAATATTGTTTATATTTTATAAGAATTATGGTATATTAAGTATGGTATTTAAGAAGGAGGTAAAGTTTTGAGTTATAAATTAGTAGCCATCGATATGGATGGAACCCTATTAAATAGTGAGGGGAAAATCAGCAACAGAACTAGACAAGCTATAAATGAGGCTAGTAATAAAGGGGTATATATAGTACTAGCTACTGGCAGAATACTTAAATCAGCTTTAAATTATTCTTCTAAATTGAATCTAAATAAACCCATAATATCTAGTAATGGTGCCTTAATCATCGATGAAAATAAGAGGGTAATCTATGAAAAGCCTATGGATTTAAACACGGTTAAAGAGATTGTTAGAATTGGACTGGAAGAAGAAATTTACTATCATTTCTATGATGAAGAAAACTTCTATGCTAATGTCTATATAGAGGATATAATAAAGTTTTATAATAATGATGATGTAGATAAAGAAAATCAAATTAGAGTAAATATTTTTAAAGACATTGATGATCTTATATTAGACAATATCAATGTGTATAAGTTTTTATTTATAGATAATGATATTAGTAGATTAAATAGTTTAAAGGATAGATTAAATGGAATTAAAGGAGTAAGTATAAGTAGCTCTTGGAGTAACAACTTAGAAGTGATGGACCAAGGAGTATCAAAGGGCAATAGTTTAAAATTCCTATGTGAAAAATTAAATATATCTGCAGAAGAAGTAATAGCCATTGGAGATAATGAAAACGACATTTCCATGATTGAATTTGCAGGTTTAGGTGTAGCCATGGAAAATGGTGTAGAAAAAGTTAAATCTGCAGCTGATTTAGTCACTTCATCCAATGATGAGGATGGGGTTGCTAAAGTCATCGAAAAATATATCTTATAATTGGGAGATGAACAAAATGGCTTTAAATATAGTATTAGTTGAGCCTGAAATTCCACAAAATACGGGTAATATTGTAAGAACCTGTGCCTTAACCAATACTGTGTTACACCTTGTTAGACCCCTGGGCTTTTCAGTAGAGGATAAATTTTTAAAAAGAGCTGGATTGGATTATTGGCACCTAGTAAATATACACTTTTATGATAGCTTTAATGAAGTAGTAGAAAAAAATCCAGATGGCAAGTTCTACTTTGCTACAACAAAAGCGACTAAAAATTATTCACAATTTAAATATGAGGATAATTCCTTTTTTGTTTTTGGCAAAGAAACTAAAGGTCTACCTCCTGAAATAGTAGAAGCTAATTTAGATACTGCCATAAGAATTCCTATGAAGAAGGGAATTAAGAGATCTTTAAACCTGGCTAACTCTGTCAACATAATCCTTTATGAAGCCTTAAGACAATTAGGTTTTCCAGGTCTAGATTAGTAA
>JAAYLY010000222.1 GCA_012521625.1 Tissierellia bacterium
ATAATTGAAGAAGATATTTAATAACGACTGGGAAGAACTATTAAGACCAGAGATGGAGAAGGATTATTACCAGAATTTAAGGCAGTTTTTAATCCAGGAATATAAAACAAAGACTATCTATCCTGATATGTACGATATATTCAACGCCCTCCACTATACCTCCTATAGGGACACCAAGGTGGTTATTTTGGGGCAAGACCCCTACCATGGGCCAAATCAAGCCCATGGTTTGGCTTTTTCGGTAAAACCTGGGGTAGGTATACCACCCTCCCTACTTAATATTTTTAAGGAGCTTAAAGCCGATTTAGGCTGCTATATTCCCAATAATGGCTACTTAAAGAAATGGGCTGACCAGGGGGTCCTCCTCCTTAACACCGCCTTGACGGTGGTGGCTGGAAAGGCCAATTCCCATAGGAATATAGGCTGGGAGAGGTTTACGGACCATATCATTCACCTGCTAAATGAAAAGGATGACCCCTTAATCTTCATCCTTTGGGGTAATAATGCCAAATCTAAGGAAAAATTTATAACCAACAGCAGGCATTATATAATAAAATCCGTCCATCCTAGCCCTCTATCGGCCAATAGGGGTTTCTTCGGTTCAAGGCCATTTTCAAGGGCTAATAGGATCCTAATTAGTTTAGGTAAGGAGCCTATAGATTGGCAAATAGAAAATATTTAAGGAAGTGGTTCCATGACTGATTATTTGACTATAGACCATCTTTTGGAAGAAAGGATCTATATAGATAATATTCCCGCCATTAGATTTAATTTAAAGTCTAATAAGGATAAGATTCCTACTATAATCCTCTATCATGGCTGGAGTTCCTGTAAGGAATCTCAAAGGTTAAGGGGATTCATACTAGCAAACTTAGGCTTTCAAGTTATAATTCCCGATGCCATATATCATGGGGAGAGGGAAAGGATAGAGGATTATGAGGTGGAAAATGCGGTTAAATACTTCTGGCCTACCATCTTAAATAATATGGAAGAGGCTGATAAGATAATAGACTATTGTATCGATAATCTAAATACGGACCCCCATAGGATTGGCCTTATAGGCCATTCCATGGGTGGCTTTACAGCAGCTGGCATCTTTACCCACAACAGCAATATAAGGACTGCCGTTATCTTAAATGGTTCCCTCTATTGGGGATATTTTAATTCAATCTTTAAAGAGCAGTTTAAGCTAGATTTGAGCAATCATGAAGTCCTTAAGGCCGAAGAAAAGATAAATTTCCTAGATCCTATGAATAATATAGATAAGCTATTAGATAGGCCAATACTCTTATTACACGGGGAAAAGGATAGTCTGGTAGATATATCAGGCCAAAGGATCTTCTATGAAAAAGTAGGTCCTAAATATAGTGACAAATCTTTACTCCAATTAATAGAATATAGTAATCTAGACCATTTTGTAACTACCAATATGATGGATGAGGCGGCAAAATGGTTTAGGAAATATCTATAATTGGAGGGACTTATGAAGGCCTTAATAGGACTTACAAGCCAATATAGCTATAGGAAGACCATTAGGTTAACCAGCTTAAATTCTACATATGTAGAAGCAGTAAAGAAGGCTGGGGCAATTCCTATCATCCTTCCCATAGTGGAGGATGTGGAGGCTATAGATAGGTATTTAGATACGGTTCAGGGTGTAATCTTAACAGGGGGAGAAGATGCTTCACCCCTACTATTTGGGGAGGAGCCCATTAGGGAAGTGGACACCATCTGCTTTGAAAGGGATAAGATGGAGATTCAGCTTATAAGGAGGGCCCTAGAACGGAAGATACCTCTTCTAGGAATCTGTAGGGGTATACAGATGATTAATATAGCATTAGGTGGGACCCTTTATCAGGATATATATAAGCAGGTACCCAATGCCATAGGCCATATATCTGCATACAGCATAGGTGGAGGCTATCATACTATTGAGATTAAGAAGGATAGTATCCTGTATGAAATTTTTAAGAAAGAAAAACTTGCCGTCAACTCTCAACACCATCAGGCTATAAAGGATTTAGGAAAGAATTTAAGGGTAAATGCCCTATCAGCAGATGGGGTTATTGAAGGTATCGAATCTACAGATGATAACTTTATCCTAGGAGTCCAATTCCATCCTGAAGCCATGATAGATAGGCATAAGGAATTTCTCAACCTTTTCAAATACTTCATATCCCACTGTAAATAAAAAAGATAAACTAAGGTTAGCTTAGTTTATCTTTTTTATTGGCTTACAAAAGTAGTTGGTTAATTTTAACATATTTTAATTGCTTTTAAAGAATAATAAGTATATACTTAGTTCATTGGAAATAAGGAGGCTTTTATATATTAATGGAAAAAAGAAGATTTGAAGAGTTAAATTTATCGAAAGAATTACAAATGGGTATTTCTGATATGGGTTTTGAGGAGATGACCCCTATACAAGCTAAGGCCATCCCTGTTGTTTTGGAAGGGAAGGACATTATAGGTCAAGCTCAAACAGGAACAGGAAAGACTGCTTCCTTTGGGATTCCTATCTTGGAACTGGTCGATGAAGATAGTATCAAAATTCAGGCTTTAATACTTTGTCCTACTAGGGAATTGTCTATTCAAGTGGCCGATGAAATTAGCAAGCTTGGTAAGTATAAGGAAGGAATCCGGGTATTAGCAGTCTATGGAGGCCAGCCTATAGAAAGGCAGATTAAGGCCCTGAAGAAAGGGGGCCAGATAGTAGTGGGAACCCCGGGCCGGGTTATGGACCATATGCGAAGGAAGACCATAAGGACTGGTAATATTAGGATGATAGTCTTAGACGAAGCTGATGAGATGTTTGATATGGGATTTAGGGATGATATAGAGTTTGTCATGCAGCAGCTGCCTGCTGAAAGGCAGACCATCTTCTTCTCAGCCACCATGCCTAAGGAGATAATTAAATTTGCTAGTAAATATCAAAGGGATCCGGAGATAATTAAAGTTATTCCCAAGGAATTGACTGTGCCTAGGGTGGAACAGGCTTATTTTGAATTAGATGAACATATGAAGACGGAGATCCTTAGTAGGTTACTGGATATATATAACCCTAAGCTGGCCATAGTCTTCTGCAACACCAAGAGGAAGGTAGATGAGTTAGTAGCTCAATTACAGACTAGGGGTTATTTTGCTGATGGCTTACATGGGGATTTAAGACAATCCCAGCGGGATAGGGTTATGGCTAAATTTAGGACTGGTTCAATTGACATCCTAGTAGCTACAGATGTGGCAGCTAGGGGAATCGATGTGGACGATATAGACCTAGTAATTAACTATGACCTTCCTCAGGATCCGGAGTATTACGTCCACAGGATTGGCAGGACTGCCAGGGCTGGTAGGGAAGGTAAGGCTTTCAGCTTCATCGTCGGTAGGGATAAAAATAAGTTAAGGGATATTCAAAGGTATACTAATACCAAGATTGCAAGAAAAGATCTACCTACCTTAAAGGATATGGAGGAACTATCTAGGGTAAATATATTAGAAAAGATCAAGGAGGAGATAAATAAACAAGACTTTGGCAAATATTCTAAGATGGTGGATCTATTAATTGAAGAGGGTTTCACCTCCTTCGATATTGCAGCTGTCCTACTTAAGTTTTATATGAATGAAAATTTGAATCTCAAACATCGTGAGCTGGATAAGGTAGACTTTGGTAGGTCTCAAGCAAAAAGAAGTCAAGAGATTACTAGGCTGTATATAAATATTGGAAGTAAAAGTGGTATAAGGGAAAGGCATATACTGGCTGCATTAGTTAAGGATGGCGGTGTGCCTAAGGATAGGGTAGGAGAAATAGACATATATGATAAATTTACCTTTGTTGATGTGGATGCTGATTCAGCTAAACAGCTAATCAAAAGGCTTAAGAGGATTAAGGGCAGAAAGGTGAAGGTTGAAGTCTCCAATCCCAGGAAGTAATGATAAGCCACATATCCACTTATAAGTTGGCAGCTTAATGAAGAGATTGTCTTTGCCAAACTTTTGGTGTAAAATGGATTGGTAAAATAAAACGAGGTGGTTAGAATGTTTAAGGTTGGCATAATTACTGCCAGTGATAAGGGATATAGTGGTGAAAGGGAGGATTTATCCGGTAGGCTTATAGCCGATATAATGACTAAAAAGGGCTATGAAGTAGTAAGGCAGGTTATAGTTCCAGATGAAGCTGAAGATTTGAGAAGGGAAATGCTCCATATGGCGGATGAACTAAGGGTAGATCTAATCCTTACAACTGGTGGCACTGGTTTTAGTAAGAGGGATATTACCCCTGAAGTTACCATAGAAGTCTGTGACAGGATGGCTAATGGTATTGCTGAGGCTATCAGGTTTTATAGCCTTAGTATTACCCCAAGGGCCATGTTATCTAGGGCTGTTTCGGGCATAAGGGCTGAAACCCTAATTATAAACTTACCCGGTAGCCCTAAGGCTGTAAAGGAAGCCTTGGATTATGCCCTAGATAGCATCCACCATGGTTTAGAAATATTAACTGGTAAAACTGGGGATTGTGCTAGGAAATAAAAAAACTTCTTGAGACTTCAAGAAGTTTTTTATTATTATACTTATTTATTAGCTTCAACTTTATTAGTTTCAACAAGTTTAGATAGGAATAGGCCTATTTCAAATAACAAGATCATAGGTATAGCCAATGATATCTGTGATATAACATCAGGTGGTGTTAGGATTGCGGCAAGTACGAATATTAGTAATATGGCCATCCTCCTATGCTTTTTCAGGGTTTTAGTATTTACTAGGCCGAATTTTACAACTAATGCCATCAAAATGGGCATTTCAAAGGCTACACCAAAGGATAAGACAAATGTAATAGCAAAGGATAGATAATTATTAAAACTAATCATTGGTTTAATTTCATTCATTTGGAAGTTTG
>JAAYLY010000028.1 GCA_012521625.1 Tissierellia bacterium
GAGGCGGATCTATTTACGGTACCTGTTAATCTGGCTGGCTTAACTGCCATCAGCGTACCTTTATATAACGACATTACCCTACCAATAGGCTTGCAAATCATAGGAGATAAGTTTAGGGAAGAAGATGTTCTTAAGTTTGGACTAGCAATTGAAAGGTTGGTGAAATAAATGAGCTATAAGACTATAGTTGGTTTAGAAATACATGTGGAATTGATGACTAAGACTAAGATTTTCTGTAATTGTGCCAATGAATTCGGTGGAGAAGCCAATAGCCATTGCTGCCCAGTTTGCTTAGGTCTTCCTGGCGCCATTCCTAGGTTAAACAAGAGGGTTTTAGAATATGCCATCAAGGCAGGTATTGCCTTTAATTCAGATATATCTAAGTTCATAAAAATGGATAGGAAGAATTACTTTTATGCAGACTTAGTTAAGGGTTATCAGACATCCCAAGACGATACCCCCATCTGCAGTGGAGGTTATATAGAGTTAGAACTGGATGAGGGAGTTAAGAAGATAGGTTTAAATAGGATTCATATAGAGGAGGATACTGGTAAATCCGTCCATACGGAAGATGAAACCTTACTGGACTATAACAGGGCTGGTGTGCCTTTAATTGAAATCGTAACTAAGCCGGAAATAAATTCTGGAGAAGAGGCTAGGGTGTTTTTAGAGAGATTGAAGGCCACCCTAGAATATATAGAAGTTTCCGACTGTAAGATGGAGGAAGGCTCTTTAAGGTGTGACGTAAACGTAAATGTGGTAGATAGGGAAACTGGGCAAAAGACCAATATAACGGAGATAAAAAACCTAAACTCCTTCAGATCTGTAGCTAGGGCTATAGACTATGAGGTGGACCGCCACATAGACTTACTTAAAAAAGGCCAAAATACGGAAAAGGAAACTAGGCGTTGGGATGAGGTAAATGGTGAAACTGTTGTAATGAGGGAAAAGGGGGATGCCAGCGACTATAGGTATGCCCTTGAGGGAGATATTCCACCCTTTACCCTAGATGATGCCTTTATTGAAGAAATAAGGAAGAGTATGCCTGAGCTGCCCCATGAAAAGAAGGCAAGGTTTATGGACCAATACGACCTAAACGACTATGATGCTGGTGTATTGACAGCTACTAGGGATCTGGCCAACTTCTATGAGGAGACGGTTAAGTATATAGATGATGCAAAATTGGTTAGCAACTGGATCATGGGAGATGTTTTAAGAGGGCTTAAGGATGAGGACCTAGAAATAGACTCCCTAAAGTTCGATGCCAAGGCCTTGGCAGACCTCTTAACCCTAGTAAAGGAAGATAAGATCAACAACAATACGGCTAAGAAGGTCCTAAGGGAGATGTTTGAAACTGGTAAGGATCCTAATTCAATAGTAAAGGAAAGAGGCCTAATCCAAATTAGCGACGAGGGTGCCCTAGAAGGAATAGTAGAGGAAGTGCTGGCAGAAAATGAGCAGTCCATCATAGATTATAAGAACGGTAAGGATAGGGCACTAGGTTTCTTAGTAGGCCAAGTTATGAAGAAGACTAGGGGTAAGGCTAATCCTCAATTAGTCAATAAGTTGATTTTAGAAAAGATCAATAATATGTAATTGTAATACCATTATGTAACTGTATAGGACCATAATAGTCCTATATGGTCATATAATCAAATACTTTAAGTTAGTTGGCCATTAAATTAGATTCTAATAGTAGATCAAAAGTAAATTTGATATGGAGCAGGCAAATACCCCTTATGTGTTATTTTTTACGCATAAGGGGTATCAATATTTTAAAGAGTTAATAAGAACAGTTAAAAATTATAGTTCTATAATTAAATTACAATTATCCAACAATTTTAAACCGTCTCACAATAACTTATGACCTACTGCTTGTCTACATTAATATTTTTCCCCAAACTATCATAGTATTTAAAAACATCATAATTAAAAGGACTTTTAGAAAGGAGGGCTGCCTAGATTATTAAGTTCTTAATTTTCGGAATATTAAAACAAAACCGGCTATCACTATATTAAAAAGGAGGTTGGAAGAGTGAAAAAACTTAGTTTACCTATTAAGATCCTCATTGGTCTAGTTCTAGGTGCCGTTGCTGGATTTATCTTTAAGGATAAAGTTGCAATTATTGAGCCTATTGGTACTGTCTTCCTAAGGCTACTTAGAATGACCATCGTACCCTTAGTTTTCTTCTCCATAGTTTCCGGAGTATCTGGCTTTTCTGACTTAAGCCGTATGAGGAAGGTAGGCTTTACATTCATCAAGTACTGGGCAGTTTCCTCCCTGTGTGCTGCTGCAGTAGGTACATTATTCGCTTCCATTATTAAACCTGGTGTTGGAATTACCCTACCAACAACAGAGTCTATGGAAATAAATGTTGACTTAGTCCAAAGCTTTGTAGAGTGGATTCCTGACAATATCTTCGTATCCTTTACAGAAACTAATATGATCCAAATAATCATATTTGCCATCTTCACTGGTATATCCATAGCTCTATTAGCAGGTACTAAAGCCGGAGACATTATGAATGATGTGGTTCAGGCTGCATCAACCCTAATGGGTAAGATGGTTTCTATCGTTTTGAAATTTGCTCCATACGGGGTATTTGCCCTTATAGCTAACGTTACTGGAACAGTTGGTGGATTGGCCCTAGTAGGTATTGGAAAGATGCTTATTACCCAATATATAGCCTATGCATTTATAATCGTAGTAGTATATTCTATAATCTTGAAAGTTTTTTCAGGTGTCAATCCAGTACAGCACTTTAGAAATGTATTCCCAGCCATGGTTATGGCATTTACAACCCAAAGTAGTAGTGCTACCATCCCAGTAACTATGGAGTGTACCAAGAATAGGGCAGGTGTACCAGAGGATATAGTAAACCTAATTACGGCACCAGCTGCTACCATCAACATGCATGCCGTTTCTGCAGAAATGCCAATTTATGCTTTGTTTGCTGCACAAATCTATGGTATTCAATTGAGTCCTATTCAATTCCTTCAAATAGTGGTACTGGGCGTAATCCTAGCTGCAGGATGTGCAGGTGTACCAGGTGGAGGAATTATGATGTCTGCTATCCTACTGGAAATTATGGGCTTGCCTTATGATATAGTGCCTTGGATTGCAGGTATCTACGTACTAATAGACATGCCTAACACCATGCTTAACGTTACTGGTGACACTATAGGTATGGTTTATACAGCCCATAAGTTGGGAGAACTAGATAGGGAAGTATTCGACGCACCAAAGGATTTTGCTAAGAGTGAATAAGATAATAGATAGCTGGCTTTTTTAGCTAGAGCCATAAGGCTATAGATCTATAAAGTTATATAGGGTTAGTTAGGTTTATTATTAACCCTATATAACTTTTAATTTCATATTAAGGAGATAGATTATGAATAAAAAGGGGCTTATTGGAATTTGTGGTCATATTGGAGTGGGTCACTCCCACAGCCATTCAGGCTTCGTTCAGGATGATGCTGCCGGCCTAACGGTGGCGGCTGCCATACTAAAGCGTAAATTTCCGGTAGAAACTTTAATAGTAGCTGCTGAAGGGGATATTTATAACTCCTCTATAATAGTTAAGACTAAAGATGGAGGAGTAGGTCAAGTCTGGGTCAAAAAGGGTTTGACTCCATGGGAAGCCGATATGATCAAGAATGTAATAGGAATGGATGCTCTTTATCCTCAATTGACAGTCTTAAGGACCTTCGGTAGAATTTACGGGCAGGGGGCCATGGAAATAGCCGTTTCCCTACAGGCGGCCATAGCCTTAGCCTTAATAGATACCTTCGTAGTAAACTATCCTAAGGATTTCCTCCTTGTTGATGAGGACCTACCATTGACTATAGGCAAGATCCTTGGTACAGTCATAGATATAGAGGGTATTCCCGTAGCCATAATGTTAACGGTTAATGCTAGCCTAGGAGGCATAGGGCCTATTGAAGATTTAGAAGGGAATGTAATGTTAGGTAGGAAGGGGAAGTTGATTAAAACTTTAGGCCTTGATAAGACCCCCACCATTATCATTGAAAGTAAAAATTACCAGCCCGTTAGTTGTGACTCCTTAGAAAATAACACCTTCCTAATTAGGGCTAATAGGGACTATGACAATCTGGTGGTGGCGGGAGCTCTAATTCAAGCGGCTGATGAGTTGGGTATGGAATATAAGTGTGATTTTGATACATTAAATAGAGGTCTAGATGATTTTAGCAAAAGCCGGGTGAGGCTGGCAGAAAAAATCATAGAATATGGTGAAAGTTTTAAGAGGGCGGAGGTTTCCCATAGGAAGGTAAAATTAATCTCTGAGTTAATTTCTATCCTGAGGGAGGAGGCTGGTGGGGTTACCTTTATGACCGATTCTTTACAGAAAAGCGTAGGTAGTGCAGGAATGATGAAGGGAACTTCTGCAGTTTTATCCCTTCTAGTTACTAGGGACTATATAGAACAGTTTAAAATCCCCTTTATAACGGATTCTGATGTGGAAGCCTACACTAGAATTATCTATACAGCTCTTGAAAAGTTATATGATAAGTTGGATTTAGCAAGGGCGGAATTGCAGGCCAAGTTCGACTTTAAGGAAGAAGATTATAAAGGGATTTATAAAGGTTAAAATTAAATCTTTTTAGATAAGATAATTTAAGCTATAATTATAAGATTTAAGACTAAGATGCTTAGTATAGGAGGCTGATTATGAAAAGTAAAATAGTAATGATCTTTACCGGTGGAACCATAGCCATGAAGGTGGATCCAGAGCTGGATGCAGCTGTACCTGGGGTAGGCTCCAATGAACTGATGGAGATGGTTAAAGAGGTGGATAAGATAGCTGATTTTGAGACTATCGACTTTGCCAACATACCCAGCCCTCACATGACTCCAGACTTGATGCTAGAGTTGAGTAAGGTAGTCAAGGAAAATATAGCTAGGGATGATGTTACTGGTATAGTCATCACCCATGGTACGGACACCCTGGAGGAGACGGCTTATTTCTTAGAGCTCGTTACTAATTCAGAAAAGCCCATAGTACTGGTAGGTTCCATGAGGAATAATTCTGACTTAGGCTATGATGGGGCGGCCAATATAGCTGCGGCCATTTATGCTGCCTGCTCTCCAGAGGCCAAGAGTAAGGGTGTACTGGTAGTCATGAACGATCAAATCTATTCAGCAGTAGATGTGACTAAGACCAACACAGTGGCTGTAGATACCTTTAAATCACCAGAATTAGGGCCAATTGGTATTATCTCCAATAAGGAGGTAGTCTTCTATAGAAATATCAAGGAAAGGCAGCTCTTAGATACGGAAAAGATTGAAAAGAAGGTAGGATTAGTTAAATTGGCAGCTGGAATGGAAGCTGACATCTTGGAATTTTTCATCGAAAGTGGCTATAAGGGCATAGTAATAGAGGCCTTAGGCTGCGGCAATGTACCTCCAGCCATGGTAGGGGGTATTAGGAGGGCAGTTGAAAAGGACATACCAGTAGTCCTAGTCTCAAGGTGTATAAAGGGTAGGGTAGAGCCGGTCTACGGCTATGAAGGTGGAGGTAGTCAGCTGAAGGATATGGGTGTTATCTTTGGGGGCAACTTATCTGGACAGAAGGCAAGGATAAAGTTAATCCTGGCTTTAGGCATAAGCGATGATATAGATATAATTCGAAAATTCTTTTAAAAAAGTTTGCATTTTATATTAAATTACAGTAAAATATTATAATCATAGTAGAACTTAATTTACTATAGCTGTTTAAATTACTTAAATTTGGATATAATAAAGTAAACATTTCTATAAGATATATATTATTTAAAATATACACCTATAAAAGTAAATAAATAAAAACGATGAACAGAAGAGTAGATTAAACTTAAAAGTCCAAGAGAGCTGGCGGTGGTGGGAGTCCAGTACTTTGGTTTAATCGAAGAACATCTGGGAGTTGCTAACCGAAAGTTTCTTAGAATAGCTAGAATATATTATGGAAAATTTGTAATAATGTTTAGGTAAAATATTCTAAGAAATCAGTAGGCTTAGATGTACTGCTACATTACAGCAGGGATATGGATAGGAAGAGCTATCTATATCACTAAGTGGGCTTTTTAAGCCAATTAGGGTGGCACCGCGAAAGTAACCTTTCGTCCCTTCCAAAGGGATGAAAGGTTTTTTATATTTTTGTAGTAAATTATTTCACAAGAAAATTAAAATAGAAGGGGTTATAGCTATGGATGAAATAATGAGAAGTCATTATTGTGGTAAACTGACTGAAGATGATATAGGCAAGACTTGTACCGTAGCAGGCTGGGTACAGCGTATAAGGGATATGGGAGGTGTATTGTTCCTAGATTTAAGGGATAAGACTGGAATCCTACAGGTAGTTTTCGATCTTCAAGATATAGGTGAAGAGCTCTTTAAAGAGGCTGAAAGCTTAAGGAATGAATATGTGGTAAGGGTAGAGGGTTTAGTAAGGAAGAGGGATGAGGAAACTTACAATCCTAATATTCCTACAGGAACTATAGAGCTTCAAGCTAGCTACTTGGAGATCATGTCTAAGGCTAAAACTACCCCCTTCCCTATAGAGGATTATATTAACGTAAGGGAGGATCTTAGGCTTAAATATAGGTATCTAGACTTAAGAAGGCCTAATCTATATAACAACCTGGCCTTAAGGCATAGGGTTACTAAGGCCATTAGGGATTACCTAGATGAGAGAGGCTTTATGGAAGTGGAGACTCCAATTTTAACTAAGAGTACTCCCGAAGGGGCTAGGGACTATCTGGTGCCCAGCAGGATAGAAAATGGTAAATTTTATGCCCTTCCTCAGTCACCACAGATCTTTAAACAGTTATTGATGGTTTCTGGCTTCGATAGATACTATCAGGTGGCCAGATGTTTTAGGGACGAGGACTTAAGGGCCGATAGGCAGCCGGAATTTACTCAGGTGGACCTGGAGATGTCTTTCGTCAGCCAGGAAGATGTATTGACTTATCTGGAAGGCCTATTTAAGCATGTATTTTCAACGGTTTTAGGTCTAGAGTTTAAGGAAAAATTCCCAAGGATGACATATCGTGAGGCCATGGACCTATATGGAACTGACAAGCCCGACTTAAGGTTTGGTATGGAAATAGTAGACTTAAGCCATATAGCCAAAGACTGTGGCTTTAAGGTCTTTAGGAATGCCGTTAAAAGCGGTGGAGCCGTAAGGGCGCTTACTGTAAAAGGCGGTAACAGCTTCTCCAGGAATGAAATAGATGAATTGACTGAAAAAGCCATCTCTTATGGAGCTAAGGGTATGGCCTGGATTGCCATAGAGCCTAACGGTAACTTAAGGACCCTACTAACTAAATTCTTAACTGATGAAGATGTAAAGGCCATTATAGAAACTGCCAAGGCTGAACCAGGTGACTTAATCGTATTCTGTGCTGATAAGTTAGATGTGGTATGTAAGACCTTAGGAAATCTTCGTCTAGATATAGCAGATAAGCTGGACCTTAGGAAAAAGGATGATTTCAAATTCCTAATAGTGACTGATTTCCCACTCTTTGAATGGGATGAAGAAGAGAATAGGTATGTGGCCATGCACCATCCATTTACTATGCCAGCAGATGTGGAAAAGTTTATGAAGATGGAAGATATAGAAAATATCAATGCCATGAGCTACGACTTCGTCTTAAATGGTATCGAGTTGGGTAGTGGAAGTATTAGGATCCACAGGAGCGACATCCAGCAGAAGATGTTTGAGATCCTAGGATTTACCGATGAGGAGATCCAAGATCGCTTTGGCTTTATGATAGAAGCCTTCTCCTATGGTACACCACCCCACGGAGGTTTTGCCTTTGGTTTAGACAGGCTAGTGATGTTAATGGCTCAGGTGGATACCATCAGGGATGTAATCGCCTTTCCAAAGATGAGGGATGGTACTTGCCCAATGACCGAAGCACCAAGTACTGTAGCTAAGGAACAGTTAGATATCTTAGGCATCGGCATTCTTGGTGAGATGGAGACTAGCGTAAAGCAAGAGAAAGGCCAAGAAGAGGTAAGGGCTAAGTTGGATATGGATGAGCTATTGGAATTATCCCAGCTTTGGATAGAAGATGGAGAAAAGGCCCAATATGAGGCTGAACTTAACCAACTGATAGATTCCATAACTATAATAGAAGAAGTAGATACTTCTGGTTTTGAACCTGTGATCAATATCCATCCAATTAATAATGCTGTAAGGAAAGATATAGTTGAAGAAAGCTTAAAAGTTGAAGATGTATTGAGGAATGCGCCTTCAACGGAGGACAATTATATTTTAGTACCTAAATTAGACGACTAGGATGGAAAGGAGATTTTATAATGGATATGAGGGTGAATAAGCTTTTGGATCTAATGGAGTCTAAGGAGACCTCCAGTGAAGAGATTACAAAGGCTTGTATAGAAAAGATAGATGGAGATATGAGTATTAATACTCTTTTAAAGGATGAGGCCTTAGAGAAGGCCAGGGATGTAGATAATAAGAGGAAAGATGGGGAAAAGGTTGGAGCTTTAGCTGGACTTCCGGCAGTAGTTGTGGATAATATTTCCACTAAAGATGTATTGACCACTGCAGGAAGCAAGATGTTGGAAAATTATATTCCACCTTTCAATGCAACGGTTATTGAAAGGCTGTTGGAAGAAGACTGTATCCTACTTGGCAAGGTTAAGGTGGAGGAATTTGCCTATGAGCCAAGCGCCAATGTGGAAAGGGTATTGGATAAAGGGGGAGCCGCCTTTGGTATAAGTAGTAATATGGTTCCTAATAAAATATCCATGAAGCCTAGCTATGGCCTAGTTTCTAGATATGGGGTAATAGGAGGAACTTCCAGCTTTGACCAGCTGGTTCCTGTAACTAACTCAGTTAAAGACCTAGCCCTAGTGCTAAAGGTTATAGCAGGCCATGATGAGAAGGATTCTACCTCTGTTAAAAGGGAGAAGGTGGACTACACTAAGGCCCTTGACGGTGATATTAAGGGCTTAAAGATCTCAGTTCCAACTGACCTTAGCTCTAATGATAAGGTTAAAAAGCTGGTGGAGCAACTGACTGATCTAGGGGCTGTAGTTAAGGAAGTAGCCCTAGAGACACTAAAATATATCTTGCCTGCCTATAGGATACTTTCAAGTGCAGAATTTGCATCCAATATGGGAAGATATGACGGTATCAAATTTGGCTATAGGACTAAGGATTATTCCAATAGAGAAGAGCTGTATAAGAGGACTAGGGCTGAAGCCTTCAGCGAGGAAGCTAAGAAGAGGATCCTTTTTGGAAATTATGTAATCAGCTCAGGCCAATATGAAAAATATTACCTACAGGCCCAAAGGGTTAGGGCTATGATTAGGGATGAAGTGGCCAAGGTTGTGGCTGAAGATGGTTTTTTAGTCCTGCCATATGGCTTTGAGGAGGAGTTTAAAGCTTATAGCCTAGTTTCCAATATGACAGGCCTGCCAGCCATTACTTTAGGAAATGGAATCCAGCTTATAGGTCCTGCTTTTAAAGAAGAGGATTTAATCAGACTTGCTTACAACTATGAAAAGGCTTATTTGGAGGTGGAGAATAATGGCTAAGGAATTTGAAACGGTCATCGGCTTGGAAGTCCACGTGGAATTGAAGACTAAGACTAAGATTTTTTGCAGCTGTACAACGGAATTCGGTGGTGAGCCTAATAGCCATTGTTGTCCAGTTTGTATGGGGCTACCTGGTGCATTACCAGTTTTAAATGAAGAGGTTCTAAACTATGCCATAAAAGCAGGACTTGCAACTAACTGCAAGATTCAAAGATTTGGTAAACAGGATAGGAAGCACTACTTCTATCCAGACCTTCCTACTGCCTACCAGATATCCCAAGATGACCTGCCTATCTGCTATGATGGCCATCTAGATATAGAGGTTAAGGGGGCTACTAAGAGGATAGGAATTACCAGGATCCATATAGAGGAGGATGCTGGTAAGCTAGTCCATGAGGAAGGTGTAGGCACTCTAGTAGATTACAACCGTGCTGGCGTACCCCTAATTGAAATAGTATCAGAACCTGACCTGCGTTCTGCAGAAGAGGTTAGGGCATATTTACAAAAATTACGTGCCATTATGCAATATATAGACGTTTCTGACTGTAAGATGAACGAAGGTTCCTTTAGGTGCGACGTTAACTTATCTGTGAGGGAAAAGGGAGCTAAGGAGCTCGGTACTAGGGTTGAGATAAAGAACTTAAACTCCTTCCAATCTATAGCCAGGGCTATAGAATATGAATCCCAAAGGCATATAAGGGAGATTACCGAGGGAGGCACCCTAATCCAAGAGACTAGGGGCTTTGACCAGAACAGCGGAAAGACCTACTCCATGAGGGAGAAGGAAGATGCTGATGATTATAGGTATATGCCAGATCCAGACCTGATGCCTATAGTCATAGATGAGGCTTGGATTAACTCTATCAGGGAGAGTCTGCCAGAACTGCCTGATAAGCGTAAGGCCAAATATATGGAGGAGTACGGCCTTAATAGCTATGATGCTGAACAGTTAGTAACTTCTAGGGAGCTGGCCAACTACTTTGAAGAGGCGGCTAGGGAGGCTAAGAATGTAAAAACATTGGCTAACCTATTGATATCGGAAATCTTTAGATTTATAGATTTAGAGGACTTTAAGCAGCCCTTCCCAGCAGCTTATCTGGCTGAATTGGTGAACCTAATAGAAGGTGGAAATATCAATATAAGCACCAGCAAGAAGATCATAGAAGAAATGATTCAAAGCACCAAGTCTCCTAAGGAGATAGTTAAGGAGAAGGGGCTGGAACAGATAAGCGATCCTGAAGTTATAGCTAAATTAGTAGATGAAGCCATAGCCAATAATCAAAAGGCAGTAGAGGAATATAGGGCTGGTAAGGAGAAAGCCTTACAGGCAGTAGTTGGATATATAATGAGGGAAACTCGTGGAAAGGCTAATCCACAGCTGGTAAATCAAATGTTACTTGAAAGGGTAAAAAATTAGCTTTTGGCTCTTTACAGACCTTGTCTGTAAGGGGCCAAAAATAACCCCTAA
>JAAYLY010000223.1 GCA_012521625.1 Tissierellia bacterium
CCTTAGCCCCAGTGGCCTTTATCAATTCATCATAAATAGACTTAGCTAAAGGATATAATTCATCTTCTATATGGGTTTTATTTTCAGAGCAGTAATATACCTCTAAGCCTTTAACACTTGTATTGTTGCCAATAGAATTGCCGTGGATGCTTATGAAGATATCCGCATAACTATCATTGGCCATATTAGCCCTATCATAAAGGTCTACAAACTCATCCCTTTCCCTGGTCATTAGAGTATTATAACCTTTAGCCTTAAGGGCTTCATTTAATTTAAGGCCTATGCTAAAGTTTAGATCCTTCTCAAATCGTCCATTTACTGACTTAGCACCAGGGTCGCTACCCCCATGGCCTGGGTCTATTACAATCAACCTATCCCAGGGTTTAATATCTTGATTTCTTTTAATCCTTAGAATTATATCCCCAGCTGTTGTATTAGACAAGCTTTCGTAAAGGATACTCTTATTATATTTTATTTCAATAACCATATCCTTGTCTTCTCTAAAGGCTATAATTTCTTCTACTAGATTATCTTTGATATACATCTGGCCCTCTACTATCTCCGTAGCAACATAGGGAAGTCTTACTTCCAGAGTCTTTCTCTCAGGATAGTTAGTCAGCTTATATTGGACGGATTCTTCATTTTTAATCCTAAGTATCCTTTCCTTACCCTCTAAACTATGGTAGACAAAATCAGCCAGGCTCTTCTCAGGATAGATTACAAGCTTATTTACCACATTATCTATTATAATATTAGGATTTGTTCCTTCCCTTAGGTCCAAAACCAGCCTTACAATCCTATCGTATGGGCTATAATTGTTATCAGGCTGAAATTGGGATACCCTAACCCTCTCTATAGGACCCAATTGATAGTCAAAATTGAAATATGGCCCCTTAGATAAGGATGCATCTAATATATCAACTACCAATCTTTCAGGATTGTGTAACCTCATGGTCTTGTATTGGATCCTATCCTTTCCTTCCACAACTATTACATCCCTATCATACATCTTATCTAGTAGGATGTTGTCTATTTTATTTACAAAGGATATAACATTGGTCTTCCCATCCTCCAGGGAAGTAATGTCGTAATCTAACATATCTGTCATAGAGATGGTAAGCCTTACTAGATCTTCTGAATGCTGCTTAAATTCCACCTTATTTATGTTTTTATCCCCTAGGTTTATGCTAGATAAATCACTATCCTCCAAATCTAATTTGGCACCTTTTATGTCCACTACCAATTTATTGTTAGTTAAGATCCTGGAATCATACTTAAGCTTTTCATTGCTCCTTATGACAATCTTATATTGACCACTGCTACCCTTTTCTAAGGATATATCTTTTACTAGGGTCCTAGAATCGGTTTGATCTGGCCTTTCAACTTCATCTTCAGGCTTTTCCACATCCTTTTTAGAATTCATATAAGGAACCCTTTTAAGCTCGTCATAACCCACTTCATAGCCTAATACCTCCGATATAAAGGCTAAAGGGACCATAGTCCTTGCATCCTTGTTATCGAAGACGACTAACCTGGGTATGGAGTTTTTATCCAACACCCTCTCATCGCCATTAATCTTAG
>JAAYLY010000224.1 GCA_012521625.1 Tissierellia bacterium
AACTATGGATATAGCGATACCTGTCTTTGGTGGCTTAGGGCTGTTTTTGTATGGTATGACCATGATGGGAGATGGACTTCAAAAAGCAGCTGGCGATAAACTTCGTAAACTAATAGAAGTCCTCACCAATAACCGTTTAATGGGCGTTATAGTAGGTGCCCTAGTAACTATGATCATACAAAGTAGTAGTGCAACTACTGTTATGGTCGTTGGTTTTGTAAATGCAGGCTTAATGTCTTTAACTCAGGCTGTCGGAGTTATAATGGGTGCTAATATAGGTACTACAATCACTGCACAAATAATAGCCTTTGACGTTGTTGAGTATGCTCCTATTGCAGTTGGAATAGGGGTTGCCCTTTGGTTATTTAGCAATAAGGAAAAGATTAAAGATAGGGCAGAGATATTAATCGGCATTGGGGTTCTTTTTATAGGAATGGATATGATGGGTAGTGGTCTTAAGCCCTTAGCAAAGATACCTGCATTTTCAGAAATAATGGTTAATCTAAATAATCCAGTAATAGGACTTATAGTCGGTTTACTAATTACTACCATAGTTCAAAGTAGTAGTGCTTCAATAGGTCTGTTACAGGCCCTGGCAGGTGAAGGCCTAATCAGTTTAAATATGGCCCTACCAATACTATTTGGTGATAATATAGGTACTACTACAACTGCTATGCTTTCTAGTGTTAGTGCTAATAAAACAGCTAAAAGGGCTGCAGTAATCCACTTTTTATTCAACCTTATAGGAACTATTATCTTCATGTTGATTTTAAGGGTTCCTGTAGAAAATATAGTCTTAAGATTATCTTC
The DNA here is from genome assembly GCA_012521625.1 of Tissierellia bacterium. Lineage (GTDB taxonomy): Bacteria > Bacillota > Clostridia > Tissierellales > Tissierellaceae > JAAYTL01. The sequence goes on from JAAYLY010000224.1 coordinate 811, forward strand.
AGGGGATGTAAAAAGGCAGATTGCCAATGCCCACACCTTATTTAACCTAATCAATGTGGTAATTCAATTTCCATTTGCTAAATACCTGGTAATGGCAGCTGAAAAGTTAGTTCCAGGTGAAGATGAAAAAGAGATGGTTGCTACTATCTACCTAGATTCGAGAATTTATGAAACCCCTAGTATCGCTTTAGGACAGGCTAAGAAGGAAGTACTTAGAATGGGTGAATTGGTCTCGAATAATTTAAGACTTTGCAGGGATGCACTATTAAACAATAAAGGGGTTCCTGATAAGATTTTTGAAACAGAGAAGTTGGTTAACAAGATTGAAAGGGAAATTACTGATTACTTAGTTCGTCTATCTAATGAATCCCTATCTGCCGATCAACATAATGATATAAAAACATACCTAAATACCATAAACGATATTGAAAGAGTTGGGGACCATGTGGAAAATATTACTGAATTGGCACAGTATAAGGCTAACAATGGCTTGGCCTTTAGTAAGGATGCCATAGATGGCCTTAGTGTAATGTTTGATAAATGCGAGGAAGCCTTTACAAATGCCTTAAAGGCCTTTGATACAAATGCTAGGGACCTGGCTGATAGGGTGTTAATACTAGAGGATGAGATAGATGAAATAGAAAAGAAAAATAGGGAAGAACATATGTCTAGGCTTAGTAGGATGGAGTGTTTAACTGAGCCAGGAGTTTTATTCCTAGATGCCCTGAGCAACCTTGAGAGGGTGTCAGACCACTCAGTTAATATAGCCATGTTTGTATTAGATAAGTATAAATAGTAGGTAAAATTAATTTTAGATTAAAATATATCTAAGTATTTAATATAATAAATAGGTATAAATAAAAATCAACAGAAGCTTCTTCTGTTGATTTTTTTATTATTTTACGATTTCTGCCTTAATTTTTACAGAATTTATCCTAATATTGTAAAAATATTATCCTAATGATTTTAACTTCTATACTTGGGCATATATAATATATGTGTAAAATATGTAATAGTTATATTAAATATAAAAGGAGGAAGTAAAGTGATATACGATGTAATTATTATCGGAGCTGGTCCGGCAGGATTATCTGCAGGTATCTATGCTGCTAGGTCAAGATTGAATACCCTAATTATAGAAAAAGGGGTAGATGGTGGACAAATTGCTACTACGGCGGATGTGGAAAACTATCCTGCTTCTATACCAAATGAGACAGGGCCCTCATTAGTTGCTAGAATGGTGGAGCAGGCCTTAAATTTTGGCGCTAAGAAGGTTTCAGATGAAGTGGTGGAAGTGGATTTTAGCCATAAAATAAAGTTAGTTAAGGGTAAAAATGCTGAGTATAAGTCTAAGACAGTTATAATCGCCACTGGGGCAGTACCTAGACTAATAGGCTGCCCAGGTGAAAGGGAGCTGACTGGTCGTGGAGTATCCTACTGTGCTACTTGTGATGGTCCCTTCTTCCAGGACTTAGAGGTCTATGTAGTTGGAGGAGGAGATGCAGCTGTGGAAGAGGCCATATATTTAACTAAATTTGCCAAAAAGGTCACCATCATCCACAGGAGGGATGAGCTAAGGGCAGCAAAATCTATTCAGGAGAAGGCCTTTGCTAACCCTAAGATCGATTTCATTTGGGATTCTGTTGTCACGGAAATTAAGGGTGAGAATATGTTACAATCCTTCGTTATCAAAAATTTAAAGACCAATGAGGAAAGGGAGATCTTCCCTGATGAGGAAGATGGTGCCTTCGGTTTATTTGTATATATAGGAAATATACCTTCCACTAATATTTTTAAAGATATAATCCAAATGGATAGGGGGTATATAATAACTAACGATAAGATGGAAACCAATATACCCGGTGTTTATGCAGCTGGGGATAATAGGGTAAAAACATTAAGACAGGTGGTAACTGCAGCAGCTGATGGAGCTATAGCAGCAGTGCAGGCAGAAAAATACATTGAAGAAAATTTCTAAGGAGGGTTTTATGTTAGAACTAAATAGGGATAATTTTCAAAAGGAAGTTTTAGATGCGAAAGGATATGTTTTAGTAGATTTTTGGAGTCCATCCTGTGAGCCCTGCAAGGCCTTGATGCCTCATGTAAAGGAGCTGGAGAAACTCTACGGAGATAGAATCAAGTTTACTGCCCTTGATACCTCAAAGGCTAGAAGGTTGGCCATTGGACAAGGGGTTTTAGGGTTACCTACTATAAGCATTTATAAAGACGGTGAGAAGATAGATGCAGTAGTTTCAGATGAGGCCAATAAGGAATCAGTAGAAAAAATGATAAAAAAATATCTTTAATATAAGCCTGTCCTTATATTTACTAATTAGATAAAGGGCTAAAGTAGGACATTTGCAACGTTTTCATATTGAAATAATAATTTTAATTCAGTATAATATAGTTGTCAGAGAATATCAGCAATTGGGGTATAGCAATTAAACTTAAATCAAAAATAAGGGGGAAATAAGATGAAAAGAGTACTAGCACTTGCTTTAGCAATTATGTTAGTAGCAGCAAGTTTAACAGGTTGCAGCAGTGGAGGAGAAGAAAGTACTGGTGCAGAAATAGCCCTTATAACTGATAAGGGTAATATCGACGACAAATCCTTCAACCAGGGTTCTTGGGAAGGTGTTGTTGAATTTGCTGAAAGGGAAGGTATATCACATACCTACATTAAACCAGAGGACGTTTCAGACGCTTATTACTTACAAGCAATTGACTTAGCTGTAGAGGGTGGAGCAAAGGTAATTGTAACTCCAGGATTCTTATTTGAAGTTGCAGTTCATGAAGCCCAATACAAATATCCGGATGTTAAATTCATCTTGCTAGATGGTACTCCACATCCAGCTGATAGTTTCGAGCCTGATATTCAAGAAAACGTAGCAAGTATCCTATATGCTGAAGAAGAATCAGGATATCTAGCAGGTTATGCTGCTGTTATGGATGGCATGAGAAACCTAGGCTTCATGGGCGGAATGGCAGTTCCAGCAGTTCAAGCCTTCGGATACGGTTTCTTACAAGGTGCTGAAGATGCAGCTGAGGAACTAGGTTTACCTGATGGTTCAATTAACGTTATCTACCACTATACTGGTGACTTCGACGAGAACGATACTAATAAGGCTACGGCTAGAACTATGTATCAAGAAGGGGTAGAAGTTATATTCGCCTGTGGTGGTTCCGTAGGTAAATCAGTTATGTCAGCAGCAGCTGAAGCAGGAGCTAAGGTTATTGGTGTTGACGTAGACCAAAGATATGATAGTGAGACAGTAATAACATCAGCTACTAAGGGTCTATCTGCTTCAGTAATCCAAGTATTAGAGTCCATTTATAAAACTGATAGTTGGGATCAATATGGCGGTAAGGTAACTTATTTCAACGCTGAAAATGATGGTGTTGCTTTACCAACTGAAGTAATTGGTGACCCAGATGCTGATGCCTTTGATAGATTTGAAAACTTTACTATGGAGCAATATGAAGAAGTATACCAAAGGTTAGTTGATGGTACTGTAGATCCAATCAGAACTATCGAAGTTTCTGACCCAACTGGTTATGCAACAGTTGAAGAAATCACAACTGCATTAAATTTAACCAAATTAAATGTAACTACTAGATACTAGTTTTGAAACTAGAGATTAATTAGGTTAGCCTTAATAAAAAATAGGGGAAGACCAAAATTCCCCTATTTTTCTACAAGTGGATAAGTTGCCTATTTATTAACAAAAAATAAGATAAGGTAGAAGTGGTAAAAGTGGAAAAATATATAGTTGAAATGCTCAATATAACCAAAAGATTTCCGGGTATCATTGCTAACGACAATATTACCCTACAATTGAAAAAGGGAGAAATCCATGCTTTACTAGGTGAGAATGGTGCTGGTAAATCAACCTTGATGAGCATCTTATTCGGCCTATATCAGCCGGATGAAGGTGAGATTAGGATCAATGGGAAGAAGGTTGATATTAGAAATCCCAATGATGCCAATGACCTGGGTATAGGTATGGTCCATCAGCATTTTAAGTTAGTAGAAATCTTTACCGTCTTGGAAAACATAATCCTGGGTGTTGAGCCTAGCAAGATGGGTTTTATAGATAAAAAGGAAGCTAGAGAAAGGGTCATAGATATCAGCGAAAGGTATGGATTGAAGATAGACCCTGATGCTAAAGTAGAAGATATTACCGTAGGTATGCAGCAGAGGGTGGAAATCCTAAAGATGCTCTATAGGGATAATGAAATCCTCATCTTCGATGAGCCTACGGCAGTATTAACACCCCAGGAGATTAAGGAATTATTACAGATTATGAAGAATTTTGCCAAGGAAGGTAAATCTATTCTATTCATAACCCATAAATTAAATGAGATTATGGAAGTTGCAGATAGGTGTACCGTTTTAAGGAAAGGGAAATGCATCGGTACGGTAGATATTAAAGATACCACTAAGGAAGAATTATCCAGGATGATGGTTGGTAGGGATGTTAACTTCGTAGTTGACAAGGATGAAGCTAAGCCTAAGGATGTAGTCCTGTCTGTAAGAAACCTATATGTTGAAGGTGAAAATAAGAGTGTCAATGTAATCAAGAATGTTTCCTTTGACGTAAGGGCTGGGGAGATAGTATGCCTGGCAGGTATAGATGGTAACGGCCAGAGGGAGCTTGTCAATGCTATAACAGGATTAGGTAGGGTAAGTTCTGGCAGTATTACCTTAAACGGTACAGAAATAACCAATGCCTCTGTTAGACAGCGTTCTATCCTTGGAATTAGCCATATACCTGAAGATAGGCATAAGCATGGCCTAGTATTGGATTATAAGTTGGAACAAAATTTAGTATTACAAAGATATTGGCAGCCTGAATTTCAAAATAAGGGCTTTATCAAATTCGATGCCGTTAGGAAGTATGCTGAAGGTTTAATTGAGAACTACGATATTAGATCTGGCCAAGGTCCTATTACCATAACTAGGAGTATGTCTGGAGGTAATCAACAGAAAGCCATTATTGCTCGGGAAATAGATAAGGACCATAAGCTGCTAGTAGCAGTCCAACCAACTAGGGGGCTGGATGTTGGGGCCATAGAATATGTCCATAAAAGACTAGTGGAAAGCCGTGATGCAGGAAAAGCCGTATTCTTAGTTTCCCTGGAGCTAGATGAAGTAATGAACGTAAGCGATAGGATTTTAGTGATCTACGAAGGGGAAATAGTAGGGGAATTTGATCCGAAGAAAACCACTGTACAAGAGCTAGGACTTTATATGTCTGGTGCAAAACGTAATACTACAAAGGAGAAGGAAGATGGAGAATAGGGGTAATTTAAATAATAAAAACAAATTCAATCTAGGGAATATATTTAAGACCAGTGGTTTTTCTACCCTAATGGCTGCTTTGATGGCTATTTTTCTAGGTTTAATATTTGGATTTATAATTATGCTTATTGCAAAGCCCTCTTCAGCCTTAGCAGGCTTCAGGTATATCTTATTAGGCGGCTTTAGAAGGATTTGGGATGTATTTTATTTTGCCACTCCTATCCTAATGACAGGTTTAGCTGTTGGTTTTGCCTTTAAAATGGGCTTATTTAACATCGGGGCTTCTGGACAGTATACCATGGGAATGTACTTTGCCCTATATGTGGGATTTATGTGGGACCTGCCTCCTGGTATACACTGGATAGTGGCTATTTTAGCTGGCCTAGTGGGCGGTATAATTTGGGGCTTTTTCCCAGGCTTCTTTAAAGCCTTCCTCAACGTAAATGAGGTAATTACCTCAATTATGTTCAACTATATTGGAATGTTCTTGGTGGACATGTGGATTCAGAATAATTCCACCATGTATATCCCTAATATGGCTAGGACGGCTTATTTACCAAAATCAGCCCAGATACCATCCTTAGGGATTCCAGGTTCCAATGTAAACTTCAGCATAATCTTTGCCATTGTCATTGGCATTATACTTTATATAGTTCTAGAAAAGACCATCTTTGGATATGAGTTAAAGGCTACAGGCTTTAATAAACATGCATCTGAATATGCAGGAATGAAGGGTAAGAGGAATATTATCTTAACCATGATGATTGCAGGGGGACTAGCAGGCTTGGGAGGAGCCTTTGCAATCCTGGCACCTTCAGCCATAGCTGGTAGTAGTGTAACCTATGAACCAGTTAACATAATAGCACCAAACGGCTTTACGGGCATAGCTGTTGCCCTGTTAGGAAACTCCCATCCATTGGGAATTATCCTTTCTGCAATCTTTATATCCCATATACAAAGGGGAGGAACTTTAACTAGCCTAGTTGGCTTCAAGCCAGAGATAATAGATGTGGTTATAGCCGTAATTATCTATTTCTCAGCCTTTTCCATGATCATGAATACGGCTTTGGGTAATTTCCTAAAGAGGAAGTTTAGGGTTAAAAAACATAAGCTAGCAGAATCCATAGATAATAATACGAAGGAGAAGGATTAATGGATACTTTATATTATTTGATTCAAAATATGCTTCCTGTAGCTACTCCCTTACTACTAGTAGCATTGGGTGGTATGTTTAGTGAGGTTTCTGGCGTTATAAATATAGCCCTAGAAGGTATCATGTTGTTCGGAGCCTTCTTTGGCGCCCTATTCGTATATTTTATTCAGGATTCTGGATTGAATCCACAAGCAATCCTATTATTGGCCATGTTAGTAGCTGCACTAGCAGGGATAGTCTACTCCCTACTCCTTTCCTTTGCAGCAGTTAATATGAGTGCAGACCAGACTATAACTGGTACAGCCTTAAATATGTTAATACCAGCTGCTGTATTATTGGTCTCTAAGATGTCTTTTAATAGCGATGGTATAACTACTTCTGTAAATTTTTATATTCAAAAGGTGCCGGTCTTAGGGGATATACCTATAATCGGCAGGATGTTTTTCCAAAAGACCTATATAACGGTTATGATAGGAATTCTATTTTTAATAATCTCTACCATTATCTTCTATAAGACTAAATTTGGTTTAAGGCTTAGAGCATGTGGTGAACATCCCCATGCAGCAGACTCAGTTGGAATCAATGTCTATAAGATGAGGTATCTAGGAGTAAGTATATCAGGCTTATTAGGCGGAATAGGGGGCTTTTTCTATTCAGTTGGGGTAATGGATGGTAATGTTAACGGTCACACAGGAGTTGCAGGCTTTGGATTCTTAGCCTTAGCAGTTATGATCTTTGGACAATGGCGTCCGGGTAAGATCTTTTTAGCAGCCTTGTTCTTTGCCTTTTTAAGGACCCTGGCCTATTCTATCCCCCTAATACCCTTTTTAGACAACTTAAATATCGATTCAACCTATTACAAGATGTTGCCCTATGTGGCTACTATGGTAGTCCTAGCCTTTACCTCTAAGCATTCAAGGGCACCAAAGACTGTAGGGGTTCCATATGATAAATCCCAACGCTAACTTTCATAAACCTTCCTTGACTGCGACAAGAATAAATTAACATGAAAAAATTGGCACCTCTATCTCAAAGGAGATTAAGAGGTGCCTAGTTTGTTTAGGCTATTCATCAAGTAATAAACTAATTTGTGCTTTAATATAATTTTGATATAATTAGAGTTAAGGGGGGTAAAATTGATGAAGCTTGGTTTTAATATCCTATTGGAACAAAGCCAGAAGTTAATAATGACGCCTGAATTGAGACAAGCTATTCAGTTACTCCAGTTTAACAGCTTAGAGCTCAATCAGTACATAAAGAGTAAAATAGAGGAAAACCCTTTACTAGAAATGGAAAATCCTACAAGTCAGATAGAAGAAGTTAGGGAACTTAGTGATGAATCGGAAATCGACTGGAAGGAATTGGCGGAGAAATATGATGATATAAGTTATAGGAATTATAGCTCCCCCATAGATAAGGACCAGGAAGACTATAATTATGAGGCTTTTACCACCTATACCAAGACCTTGAAGGAATTTTTAATCGAGCAGTTAAATATTACCCTCTTAGATGAAAAGGAATACCTAATAGGAGATTATATAATTGAAAATATCAATGAAAATGGCTATTTGGATGTAGATTTAGAGGAAATCGTTCGTTTGACCAATTCTAGTATGGAGGAAGTGGAAGGGGTCTTAAAGATAATTCAAAGTTTTGAACCTACAGGAGTAGGAGCTAGGGATTTAAGGGAATGCTTATTGATACAAGTTAAGGAAAAGGATGATGTAGATCCTATAATCGTCAAGATAATAGAAGGCTACCTAGATGATATTGCATGCAATAGGATACAAAAAATAGCCAAGGAGTTAGATATAGAGGTCTCGAGGATACAAGAAATTTGTGACTTCATTAAAACCTTAGAACCAAAGCCTGGAAGGGCCTTTAGTGATAGTGGACATGTTAAGTATATAATCCCCGATGCAACGATAGAGGAGATTGAGGGTGAGTATGTAATCATAATTAACGATATAGCTAGTCCAAGATTAAATATAAATAGCTTTTATAGAAATCTACTAAAGACCTGTAAGGATCATGAGGCTACTGACTTCTTATCGGAAAAGCTTAATTCAGCCCTTTGGATAATAAAGAGTATAGAACAAAGAAAGCAAACTATCTATAAGGTTATAGAATCCATCCTTAAGTTTCAAAAAGAATTCTTTAAAAATGGAGAAAAGGCCTTGGTTCCATTGACCTTAAAAGAAGTGGCAGAAGATATAGGAATGCATGAGTCTACAATTTCAAGGGCTACTAACGGTAAGTACGTCCAAACTCCAAGAGGACTTTTTGAATTAAAATATTTCTTTAGTTCTGGCTTACCAAGTTCTACAGGTGAAATCTCATCTACTAGTATAAAATCCATGATTAAACAGATAATAGAAGAAGAGGACCCAAGGAAACCTTTAAGTGATCAAAAAATTGCCGACATTTTAAAGGAAAAAGGCGCTTCCATTTCAAGGCGGACCGTAGCTAAATATAGGGACGAATTAAATATTCCATCCTCTTCAATGAGGAAGAGGTACAATTAATTCCATATTTTCCTTGAATTATCAATCCATATATTATATACTTTTAATTAGTAGAATTCTTATTCTACTAATTCTTTCCCTAGGATGGGACAAAAAATTAAGTGCTGGGACAAAAAAATCCCGCTACAAGCTGGAGTGAATAGAAAATGGACATTTTAGAAATAATTAAAAAGATAACTCCTGAAACCATAGACCTAATAGAGAAGAGATATATGATATTACGCTCCATTTATTATAATCAACCAATTGGTAGAAGGGCTATAAGTAATGAGCTGGGTTTAAAGGAGCGGAGTGTTAGGGATGAAGTAAATATTTTAAAAAATCTAGGACTAATAATTATAGACAATTTGGGTATGTATATTACGGAAGATGGGAAAGAATTACTAACAGAATTAACTACCCTATATGGTGAAGTAAAAGGACTTAAGGTTATAGAAAGGGAACTGAGGGAAAAATTAAATATAAAAGCCCTTCATATAGTCCCTGGCAATATAAGTGAGGATAAGACTGCCATCAAGGATATGGGTAAGCTTGTTAATCGATTGCTTTTAGAATTAATAGAGCCAGGAGATATTATCGGAATAACAGGCGGTAATACCATGGCGGCCATAACCGATGAGTTCCATGCTGATAATAAGGAAAGGGATATCCTAGTTACTCCTGCCAGGGGAGGCTTAGGTAGTAATCTCAATACCCAATCTAATGCTATAGCTGCAAAGTTAGCTGAAAAATTAGGTGGAAAGTACAACTTACTCTTTGTTCCCGATGGACTAGACGGAGAGGGTTTAGATGTAATTCTAAAAAATAAAGACATTAAGGAATCTATAGAAATAATAGAAAAGATGAATATACTGCTCTTTGGTATCGGAAGGGCTGATACTATGGCGGAAAGAAGGAAACTTCCTATTGAAAAAGTTAGGGAACTACTAGATAAAGGGGCTGTAGCAGAAGCCTTTGGTCATTATTTTGATATAGATGGGGAAGAAATATGGGAATATAAGACCATAGGTCTTACTCTTAATAAGTTTAAAGCATTGAAGAATATAATTGGCGTAGCAGGAGGTGAAGAAAAGGCACAGGCGATATTGGCTGTTTCCACATTAAATACCAATATGACCTTGGTTACTGATGAAGCAGCAGCTAGGAAAATATTGGACATAGTCAACTAAGCTAAATATTTATTAACATAATTAAATCAATCAATTATATTTAAGGAGGAAATAATTATGGGAATGAAAGTTGGTTTAAATGGATTTGGTAGAATAGGTAGGGATTTTCTAAGAGCATATTTTAACAGAGGAGCAGAAGAATTTGATCTTGTAGCTATCAACGCTTCAGGAGACTTAAATGACTTAGCACACCTATTTAGATACGATTCCATGTATGGTAAGTTTAACGGTACCGTTGAGGTTGTAGAAGATGGTTTCGTAATTAATGGTAAGCATGTTAAGGTTGTTGCTCACAGGGATCCAGCAGAAATTCCATGGGCTGAATTAGGAGTAGAGCTGGTAGTAGATTCAACAGGAGCTTTTAGAGATAGGGAAGGTCTATCTAAGCACTTAGAAGCTGGAGCTAAGAAGGTTATCTTAACTGCACCTGGAAAAGGTGACGACATAACTATAGTTATGGGTGTAAATGAGGATAAGTACGATAAGGATAACCACCATATAATTTCAAATGCTTCCTGTACAACAAACTGCTTAGCACCTGTTTCAAAGGTTATATTAGAAAAGTTCGGTATTAAAAAAGGTCTTATGACTACTGTTCATGCCTATACAAACGACCAACAGATATTAGATAAGAGGCATAAGGATTTAAGACGTGCTAGGGCAGCAGCTCAAAACACCATTCCAACTACTACTGGTGCTGCTAAAGCTGTAGCCTTAGTATTACCTGAATTGAAGGGTAAACTAAACGGTTTCTCAGTTAGGGTTCCAGTACCAACAGTATCCCTAGTTGACGTTGTATTTGAAGTAGAAAGATCAACTACTGCAGAAGAAGTTAACAAGGTTTTAAAAGAAGCTAGTGAAAATGAATTAAAGGGAATCTTAGGATACACTGAAGAGCCATTAGTATCATCAGACTTTATTGGCGATCCAAGATCATCAATCGTAGATGGTTTATCTACTATGGTAATAGATAATATGGTAAAAATAGTAGCTTGGTATGATAATGAATGGGGATACTCAGAAAGGGTAGTAGATTTAACTAAGATGGTTGCAAATAAGTAACATTTTAAAGTCGGGTCTTTTTAGATCCGACTAATAATCTTAGTGAGGTGGAATTATGAACAAGAAAACATTAAAAGATTTTGATTTTAAAGGAAAAAGGGTATTAGTTAGATGTGACTTTAACGTTCCCATGGATGATAATCAAAATATAACTGACGATAGAAGGATAGTAAGCTCCCTACCTACTATAGAGTATTTAATGAAAGAAGGGGCTAAGGTTATCTTAATGTCCCATCTAGGTAGACCTAAGGGAGAGGCAAATCCTAAATATAGTTTACTACCTGTGGCCAAGAGATTATCTGAGCTACTTAATAAGGATGTAGTTTTTGCTAAGGATGATTTGGTAGTTTCAGATAAGGTTAAGGAGGAAATCTCCAAGTTGAATGAAGGGGATGTGGCCCTATTGGAAAACACTAGATTTAGAAAAGAGGAAGAAAAGAACGAAGAAAACTTTGCTAAAGAATTAGCTTCCTTAGGTGATATTTATGTCAATGATGCCTTCGGTACATCCCATAGGGCTCATGCATCTAATGTTGGCGTTTCCACCCACCTGCCATCAGCAGTAGGCTTCCTAGTTGAGAAGGAGATCTCTATCATGGGCAAGGCTCTGGAAGCCCCAGAAAGGCCATTTGTTGCCATCTTAGGTGGAGCCAAGGTTTCAGATAAAATCGGTGTAATTGAGAATCTACTTGAAAAGGTAGATAGTATTTTAATCTGTGGCGGTATGGCTTATACCTTCCTTAAGGCTAAGGGTTATGAAATAGGACAGTCCTTATTGGAAGAAGATAAGATAGATTTGGCCAATAATTTAATGGAAAAGGCCAAAGAGAAAAATGTAAAACTACTTCTACCAGTTGATGTGGTAGTGGCTAAGGAGTTTAAAAATGATACGGAATTTAAGACAGTAGAAATAGATGAAATTCCAGTAGACTGGATGGGATTGGATATAGGTGAGGAAACCTTAAGGGTCTTTACAGAAGAGATTAAAAAAGCTAAGACGGTAGTATGGAATGGACCATGTGGTGTATTTGAAATGGAAAACTTCAGTAAAGGAACTTACGGTATAGCAAAGGCCTTAGCAGAATCTGAAGCTACTACCATAGTAGGTGGAGGAGATTCAGCTTCTGCAATTGAAAAAGCTGGTTATGCCGATAAGGTAACCCATGTCTCCACAGGTGGAGGAGCATCCCTGGAATTGCTTGAAGGTAAGGTTCTGCCAGGAATTGCTGCCATCTCAGATAAGGAGTAAATCTAGATATTAATCTTTAGTTTACGAATTTCAGATACTACTAGAGATAGATAATTTTTGGATAAATATTTGTAAAGATTATATTTGTTTTTATTTTTCAAAGGGGGTTTTTAATTTGCGTGTTCCTATAATTGCAGGCAATTGGAAAATGAATAAAACTATAGCTGAGGCGGTAGATCTAGTAGAAGAAATCAAAGTTAACAAGCTAAAGGATGGTGTAGAGGTAGTACTATGCACTCCTTTTACAGCCCTAGCTGCCGTAAAAGAAGCGGTAGAGGGTACAGCCATTAGGGTTGGAGCTCAAAACATGCATTGGGAAGAATGGGGTGCATATACTGGAGAAATATCCCCCCTAATGTTAAAGGAGCTGGGAGTGGATTATGTAATTATAGGTCATTCTGAAAGAAGACAATACTTCAATGAAAGTGATGAAAGTGTCAATAAAAAGGTAATAGCAGCCTTAAAACATGGTATAAAACCAATTGTCTGTGTTGGGGAAAGCCTTGAAGAAAGGGAAAGTAATAAAGAAAAGGATGTAGTAAGAAGACAGATTACTAAAGCCCTTGAAGGCCTTAAGGCTGAAGATGTTAAAAATATAGTAATAGCTTACGAACCTATATGGGCAATAGGAACTGGTAAGACTGCATCTGCCGAAGAAGCTAATGATATGATTGCTTACATTAGGGAGATTATTGGAGAACTTTATGGCGATCTAAAGGATCAAATTAGAATACAATATGGTGGAAGCGTAAAAGCTAACAATATAAAAGAACTTATGGCTCAAAGCCATATTGACGGTGCTTTAGTAGGAGGTGCTAGTCTTAAGGCGGAGGATTTCGTTAAGCTAGTTAATTATTAACTGGAGGAATATTTATGACAAAAAAACCGGTAATGCTGATAATATTAGATGGTTGGGGAATTGGTGAAGATTACCCAGGAAATGCAATTAAATTAGCCAATACACCTAATTTTGATAGGTTGATGGAAAAATATCCAAATTCAGAATTAGATGCAAGTGGGCTTGAAGTTGGCTTACCTGAAGGACAAATGGGTAATTCCGAAGTTGGCCATCTAAACATAGGAGCTGGTAGGGTGGTATACCAGGACCTGCCTAAGATTAATAAAACCATCGAAGATGGGGACTTCTTTAAAAATGAGGCCTTCTTAAAGGCCATTGAGCATGTTAAGAATAATAAGTCTAAGATCCATCTAATGGGTTTAGTGTCTGACGGTGGGGTCCACAGCCATATAGAACACCTCTATGGTCTGTTGGAACTTATGAAGAAAAATGAGTTAGAAGAGGTATATGTCCATGTATTCTTAGATGGCAGGGATGTACCGCCTACTATTGGGAAAGAACATGTGGCCCAACTAGTAGAAAAGATGGATGAGATAGGAGTTGGAAGGATAGCTACCATATCAGGTAGATATTATGCCATGGATAGGGATAAGAGATGGGATAGAACTAAGAAGGCCTATGATGCCATAACTCAAGGTATAGGAAATAAGGCTGAGGACCCAGTAAAGGCTATCGAACACTCCTATAAAGAGGGAATCAATGATGAATTCATAGTACCAACGGTCATTATGGAGGGTGATGAGCCTGTAGCCAGGGTAGAAGATGGGGATTCCATAATATTCTTCAACTTCCGACCAGATAGGGCTCGCCAACTAACCAGGGCCTTCCTAGACTATGACTTTGAGGGTTTTGAAAGGGATAAGGTCCAAGACTTATATTATGTGACCATGACTGAATACGATAAGACCATTAAAAATGCCCATATAGCCTTTAAGGGAGATATCCTTCACAACACCCTATCCCAATACCTTAGTGAAAAAGGCCTTACTCAGCTAAAGATAGCTGAAACAGAAAAATACGCCCATGTTACCTTCTTCTTAAATGGGGGCATAGAGGAACCTTATGAAAATGAAGATAGGGTATTGATTTCATCTTCTAAGGTGGCCACCTATGACCTTAAGCCCGAGATGAGTGCCCTTGAGGTTAAGGAGGAGGTAATAAAGAGGTTGAAGATGGACAAATACGACCTGATAGTATTAAACTTTGCAAATCCTGATATGGTAGGCCATACTGGAATAATTCCAGCTGTTGTCAAGGCTGTGGAAACGGTAGATAGCTGTCTAGGGGAGATAATAGATGTCCTACTGGAAAAGGGTGGCAAGGCCTTAGTTACAGCAGACCATGGTAACTCTGAGAAATTACTAGATGAAAATGGTAAGCCTGTAACTTCCCACACAACTAATAGAGTCCCATTAATACTAGTGGGAGAAGAAAATGTAAAATTAAAAGATGGTAAGTTAGCTGACTTGGCACCAACCCTATTAGACCTGTTGGGACTAGAAAAACCAAAGGAAATGACCGGTGAATCGTTAATTATAAGAGAATAATTTAAATACGGAGGAGGAGTCAAATTGGGTATAATAATCGATGTATTTGCAAGGGAAGTACTGGATTCTAGAGGTAATCCAACTGTTGAAGTGGAAGTTTGGACTGAAAATGGGGTCTTCGGTAGAGCCTTAGTACCATCAGGAGCATCTACAGGTGCTTTTGAAGCAGTTGAATTAAGGGATGGAGACAAATCCAGGTATTTAGGAAAAGGAGTACTAAAGGCTGTTGAAAATGTAAATGAAGTAATAGCACCAGAAGTTGTAGGAATGGATGTATTCGATCAAGTAGGTATTGACCAATTACTAATTGATTTAGATGGAACCCCAAATAAGGGTAAATTAGGTGCTAATGCCATCTTGGGGGTATCTATAGCTGTTGCAAGGGCTGCAGCTAATGAATTAGGAATGCCCTTATACAAATATATAGGTGGAGTCAATGGAAAACTTCTTCCAGTACCAATGATGAACATCCTAAATGGTGGAGAACACGCCGACAATAACGTAGATATACAAGAGTTTATGATCATGCCAGTGGGAGCTCCTAACTTTAGGGAAGCCTTAAGGATGGGAGCTGAGATCTTCCATAGCTTAAGGGCTGAATTAAAATCAAAGGGCCTAAATACAGCTGTTGGCGATGAGGGTGGATTTGCACCTAACTTAAGCAGCAATGAGGAAGCATTGGCTACAATAGTTACGGCTATCGAAAAAGCAGGCTATAAAGCAGGAGAAGAAGTAGTCTTAGCCCTAGACGTGGCTGCTACAGAGCTATACGACAAGGATAGGAAGGTTTACAGATTAGAAGGAGAAGGTAGAGAGTTAACGGCAGAAGAGATGATCGATTATTATGCTGATTTAGTTGAAAAGTATCCTATTATCTCCATAGAGGATGGTTTAGATGAAGAGGACTGGGAAGGTTGGAAATTATTAACTGAAAAGTTAGGAGACAGGGTACAGCTAGTGGGAGACGACCTATTCGTTACTAACACTGAAAGGTTAAGAAAGGGTATAGAAAAAGGAGTAGCTAACTCAATTTTAATTAAATTAAACCAAATTGGAACTATTACAGAGACCCTAGATGCAATAGAACTGGCTAAGGTTCATGGCTATACTGCAGTAATCTCCCATAGGTCAGGAGAGACTGAGGATACAACTATAGCAGATTTAGCTGTTGCCTTAAATGCAGGTCAAATAAAAACTGGTGCCCCATCTAGAACTGACAGGGTGGCTAAATATAACCAATTGTTGAGAATTGAAGAAGAATTAATGGATTCAGCCCAATATAAAGGAAAAAATGCCTTCTACAATCTAAAATAATTCCTTGACAAAAGCAAACAAAAATCATAATATAAAGAGTATAAATTAATTGGATTAGAATCGATGAAGCAAAGGAGTAGTTATGTCGAGTATATCCTACAGAGAACCGGGGGAGCTGAGAACCGGTGGATGGAAAGCTTAACGAAAAGAGTTGCTGAGATTAATGAGACAAAGCTGTTGAGGCGAGTATCTCATTAC
This sequence comes from Tissierellia bacterium, assembly GCA_012521625.1. GTDB lineage: Bacteria > Bacillota > Clostridia > Tissierellales > Tissierellaceae > JAAYTL01. The sequence goes on from JAAYLY010000224.1 coordinate 17,189, forward strand.
GCATTCAAAGCGTTATTTGAAATGAGTTGTATTTTAGTTTTTCTATGACTAAAGTACAATTAGAGTGGCACCACGGGTATTTAACTCGTCTCTAAATTTAGAGACGAGTTTTTTATTTTGTAATTGTTAAATTGTTTATCTATTGCATTATTATTAGTTTTAGGGGGATATAAATTGAAACTCATACAATTATTTCTGGATTATAAGTATTATTTCTTGACGGGTGTTAAGGTAACACTTTTATTATCATTTTTAGGACTAATATTTGGTACTACCCTAGGTTCTCTTTTTAGTTTGATGAAATTGTCCAAGAACAGGGCCCTAAGAGCCATAGCCACTGCATATATTGAAGTGGTTAGGGGTACTCCAATGATTACACAGATTGCCATGGTCTACTTTGGTAGCTATGTGCTTTTAGGGGCGGATATTGATGGATTCCTAGCGGCTCTAATAGCAGTATCATTGAACAGTGCAGCCTATGTGGCTGAAATAATCCGTTCTGGTATCCAATCTATAGATAAGGGGCAGACTGAAGCTAGTAGGAGTTTAGGTTTAACCAGCGGTCAAACTATGAGGTACGTAATCCTGCCCCAAGCGGTAAAAAATATACTGCCTACACTGGGAAATGAGTTTGTGACCTTAATCAAGGAGACATCTGTTGCATCAACTATCGGGGTTGCAGATTTAATGTATGCTTCTAAGATAGTACAAGGAAGCAGCTTCCAACCCTTTAACCCCTTGATTATAGTAGCGGTTATATATTTCCTATTTACCTTCTCATTATCCCAACTTGTAGGTCTACTTGAAAGGAAGTTGAATCAAAATGATTAAGATAGTTAATTTGAACAAACATTTTGGAGATAAACATGTTCTAAAGAATATAAATCTAGAAATAAAAGAAGGGGAAGTAATAGGCTTAATAGGCCCCTCCGGCTCTGGTAAGAGCACCCTGATTAGGTGTATAAACTATTTAGAGGAGCCTACATCTGGATCCATCTATATAAATGGTAAGGATATCTCCAAGGCCGGCAGCGATATTAATCAGATTAGGCAGCAGATTGGAATGGTATTCCAACACTTCCACCTCTTTCCTCATAAAACCGTCCTAGAAAATATAACCCTAGCACCAGTCTTGACTGGTAAGTTTACAAAGGAAGGGGCGGAGAAGAAGGCCATTGAACTATTGAAGACTATGGACCTATTAGATAAAAAGGATGCCTATCCAGCTTCTCTCTCAGGTGGACAAAAGCAGAGGATTGCCATAGCTAGGGCCCTTGCCATGGAACCTAAGGTCATGCTTTTTGACGAGGCAACTTCGGCCCTTGACCCAGAAATGGTAGGGGAGGTATTAGGAGTAATGAAATCCCTAGCCAAATCAGGTATGACCATGGTGGTAGTTACCCATGAGATGGCCTTTGCTAAGCAGGTGGCCGATAGGGTAATCTTCATGGCTGATGGGGAAATAGTGGAAGAAAATAGGGCCAAGGACCTATTTGAAAATCCACAAAATCCAAGAACTAGGGAATTCTTATCTAAGGTATTGGAATACTAATTTTCGGGTGAATCAATAGCTATCACAAACAAAGGAAGAAGTATTAAGCTTTGTAGCTATTGATTTTAAATATGCCCTATGTTAAAATATTAATGTTAATCTAGAAAGTAACAAGCTGTAGATAATTCGTTATAGGAGGTGTAGAAGTGCAAACCTTATTTTCAGCATTAGTCATGATATCCGCTTTAGGACTTATTGTTAGCGTCCTATTACAAGAAGGTGCAGAAAATGGCTTAGGAGCCTTAGCTGGTAGTGCGCCAGAACAATTATGGGGAAAGAATAGAAGTACAAGTAGAGAAGCTACATTACAAAGAGCGACTATAATATCAGCAGTTATATTTATCATATCAACATTAGTATTAGCTGCTAATTAACTAAGGGGGAAATAAAATGGATTTAGCTATCTTATCAGCGCCAATAGTGGGAATATTGGCACTTTTATTTGCTTTATACAAAGCAAATTCTATTAATCAAGTTAGTCCGGGAAATGAAAGAATGATAGAGATTTCTAACTATATTGCTGATGGTGCTATGGCCTTTTTAGGAAGGCAATATAAATCATTAGCAATTTTTGTGGTTGTACTTTTTGTAATTTTAACTATAGCACCAGGTTTAGGTTTCAAAACTGCAATCTGCTTCCTAATAGGTGCCTTATTTTCAGCGGCAGCTGGTTATTTTGGAATGAAGGTTGCCACTAAGGCTAACGTAAGAACTGCCAATGCTGCTAGGGAATCAGGAATGAACAAGGCCTTAAACATAGCATTTTCAGGTGGATCTGTAATGGGAATGTGCGTTGTTGGGCTTGGTGTTCTAGGTATTGGTCTTTTATACATAATATTTGAAGATCCTGACATAGTTACAGGCTTCAGCCTTGGAGCATCTTCTATAGCCTTATTTGCTAGAGTAGGTGGAGGTATTTATACAAAGGCTGCGGACGTTGGAGCAGACCTAGTTGGTAAAGTTGAAGCGGGTATTCCAGAGGACGACCCAAGAAACCCTGCAGTTATTGCCGACAACGTTGGTGATAACGTTGGAGACGTTGCAGGTATGGGTGCTGACCTTTTTGAATCCTATGT
>JAAYLY010000225.1 GCA_012521625.1 Tissierellia bacterium
ATAAGAATTTATGGTAGGTTCTGTCAAGGACGTTTTTTCCCTTGACAGGTTCTAACAGAAATTCTAAAATGACTTAGCAAAAAAAATTAAATTATTTCTTGACATTTAATAGCTGGTCTTTATTATTTTAAATGTATTATAGCATAGAATAATACGCCATTTCCCCTTTTCCTATTTTACATATAAAAATCTACCCATATACGGACTACTAATACAGGGTTAAATTAACAATAGCTACTAAGTCTTAAATTATGTTGTTATTTACTCCATCAGCATCTTATTAAAAATATTTTATTTAAAATAAATTATTTATGGACATTTTAATAATACTATTTTCTCATACTCTTAAGAAGCTCAATCTCCCGCCCATAACCTTCCAGGTCATTGGGGGTTTCTAAGTAGAAGGGGAGGTGTCTTATTTTAGGATGGTTGATTATCTTTTCAAAGGTTTCAAGTCCTAAGCTGCCGTACCCTATTTTTTCATGGCGGTCCTTGTGACTATTAAAGGGATTTTTACTATCGTTTAAGTGGATTGCATATAACTTATCTAGTCCTATTATACTATCAAACTCCTCTAAGACCCCATCCAGATCATTTACTATGTCATAGCCGGCGTCGTAAACATGGCAGGTGTCAAGACATACCCCAATCTTATCCGAAAGCTCTACTCCGTCTATAATCCTTTTTAATTCTTCAAAGCTGCTACCTATTTCCGTCCCCTTACCAGCCATAGTCTCCAATAAGACTATTGTCCTATATTCTGACTTTAATATTTCATTTAGGGTATCCACTATATACTGAATGCCTACTTCTACCCCCTGGCCTACATGGCTACCAGGATGGAAATTATAGTAATTATTAGGCAGATACTCCATCCTTTCCAAGTCCTCTTGAAGTACAAGCTTTGCAAAGGCCCTGGTATGTGCTTTATTGGAGCAGGGATTTAGGGTATAGGGGGCATGGGCTAGGATTTTGCCAAAGTTATTCTCCTCCATCAACTTTAATAGTCTATCTATATCTGAAGGATCTATATCCTTAGCCTTACTCCCCCTTGGGTTTCTAGAAAAGAATTGAAAGCTATTGGCTCCAATTTTTAAGGCAGCCTTACCCATGGCTTCATAGCCATTAGATATGGAAAGATGACAACCTATATAAAACATATAAACCTCCTATACAAAATCTCATTAAGTTTAGTTTAGCAAGCTAACTTAAAAATTAATACTTATACGAAGAAGGGTGCCAATAGGACTGTTAAAATCCCAGCTATGGCTATAGATAAGCTGCTCATGGCCCCTTCTACCCTGCCTAATTCTAAGGCTTTAGAGGTCCCTAGGGCATGGGAGCTGGTGCCTATGGCCAGGCCTTTGGAGATAGGGCTTTTAATTCTAAATAATCTTAGAATATATTCAGCCAACAAATTACCCGTTAAGCCGGTGGTCAATATTGATAAAACCGTAACCGTTGGGATACCTCCCAGCTCTTCCGATAGACTTATACCTATGGCGGTTGTAATTGACTTAGGTAGGAGGGATATGTAGAGGCTAGTGCTTAAGTTTAGCAATTTAGCTAAAATATAAATGCTAATTAAGCTGCTAATAACTCCAGCAGTAATACCCACTATAACAGCCTTTAAGTTGAAAATCACCAAGGGCTTTTACCTTCTCTAACTTAATAATCTTAAATTGTAAGCAAAATAACATAATTAAAAACCCATATATGCTGCCGGGTATGGGCAAGGGGATAAGGATATTCAAAAATTCCCCAATAAGGGTAATTAAAAAAACTATTGCAAGTTGTTCAAGGTATCTCATCTAAACGTAAGCGTACAATAATCGCATGGATTTAAAAATGTTACACGACATGAGATAATATCCCTACAAAGCACTTTTAAAGTTAACAAAACGCTTTGGCAACTTTAAAACTGTAGGGAGATGATATTTTGG
>JAAYLY010000226.1 GCA_012521625.1 Tissierellia bacterium
AAAATAATTGGATAAATTAGATTTCCTTATCTACTAAACTTTCTTATCCTACTTTTCTTTATCCTAATAGTATGCATATAAGTGTTATATATTCATAAATTTCTTCTGTATAAGTTCACCATCTTAAACTACATTTTAAATTTTACTATCTTAGTTTACCTATCTTAATTACCTATCTTAATTAACTATCTTAAATTACCTACAATCCTTACAATATCCATAGACCTCCACCTTATGGCCAATTACCTCTATTTCATCATCTTTAAAGCTAGGTTTAAAGTCTTTCATGGGGCAGTTTGTCATAGTGACGATTTTATGGCATTCTACACATACTGCATAATGTCTATGGCCTGTAGCCTTAAGGTCATAGAGGGTTAGCTCATTGTTTAATAGGGAGGTTTTAATCACCAGCCCCTTTTCTTCAAAGGCATCTAAGACCCTATAGACTGTAGATAGCCAGATGGTATGCCCCCTACCTTCTATCTCCTCAAATATTTCCATAGCACTTAAGGGCCTATTGGAGTCCTTCAAAACTGAAAGGACACATTCCCTAGCCTTAGTCCGCTTAAGACCTTCCGGCCATTTTATATTTAAACCATCTCTCAAAATTCTCACCTCTAAATCCTGTTTAGGACCTGCCCAGGATCCTTTTGATAAATATAATAAGGAGCAAACTTACTACCCCTACTAAAACTATGGTTCCGCCCGGCTTTAATTCCTGATAGTAGGATAAAAACAAACCTATGATGGTAAAGATAACAGCAAAGATAGTGGAATATATTACCGTCTGCTTATAGCTCTTTCCCAGCTGCATGCCGCAGGCTACTGGGACCACCATCATGGAGGATACTATTAAGGCTCCCACCGTCCTAGCGGCTATGGATATGGTAATGGCCGTCAGGATGGTAAAGATAAAATTAATGGACCTAACAGGAATACCTGCTAGCCTAGCTGACCTTTCGTCTAAAGATATATAGAATAACTCTTTAAAAAGGAATATAAAAGACAGGAGTACTATGATGCTAACTCCAACCACTATATACATCTCCTGATCACTAATTGCCACTATGCTGCCAAATAGAAAGCTATTGAAGTTTGCAGTGTTTTTTACAAAGCCAGATAATACCCCTGCCAGCCCAATACCAGCTGACATGATTATGGCTATGGATAGCTCCGCATATTTGGGAATCTTCTTCCGTATATATTCTATGCCTAGGGCCGCTATTATGCAAAAAATAATAGCCCCTAGGATGGGATTTATCCCGATTAATAAACCTGCCGCTATACCGGCCAAGGAAGTGTGGGATAGGGCATCCCCAATCATGGATAAGCGCTTCAAAACCACCACTGTGCCGATACAGGGTATAATAATGGCTAGTAATATTCCCACTATAAAAGCCCTTTGCATAAAGGCATAACTAAAAATCTCCACTATTTTCATCCCCTTCATCTATTTCAGGATGCTTATGCTTATGATCTAACTCCTTCTTGATTTCATCCTTAGTAAGTTCAACTACAGTTCCCTTTTCCAGACAGAAGGCCCTAGATATATATTTACTAGCCCGATCGATATCATGGGTCACCATCAGGATAGTTATCTTAGAATCTTCATTTAGCTTCTTAATTAACTTGTAGAAAGAATCAGCCGTCTCCTCATCTACGCCGGTAGTAGGTTCATCTAGTAAGAGGATATCTGGATCGTTAACCAGGGCCCTAGCTAGTAGCACCCTTTGCTGCTGACCACCAGAGAGGTTTCCAACTAGCTCCCTTGAATGCTCCAGCATCCCAACTAACCTAAGGGCTTCTTTAGTCCTTTCCTTATGTTCCCTTTTAGGAAACCTTAAGAGGCCAATCCTAGAAAATAGATTAGCCATGACCACTTCCTCCACTGATGCAGGAAAACCACTTAGGGGCTGTGAACCCATTTGGGGTACATAACCTACCCTATACCATTTATCAAATTCCCTTGGATCTGTACCCATAATCCTTACCAGGCCAGCCTTTGGACTTAATTCACCCAATATGAGTTTTAACAGGGTACTCTTACCGGCCCCGTTGGAGCCCACTAGAGCAACAAAATCACCGGCATTTATAGATAGGTCAATCCCCCTCAGGATATATTGACCATCATAATGAAATTTAAGATTACTGACTTTGATTATCTCCTTCATTAAAACACCTTCTATTTACTATTCTAGTGCCCTCTTTAAGGCTTCTAAGTTCTTCCTCATGATGGAAAAATAGTCTTCCCCCTTTTCTATCTCTTCAGTTCTTAGGCCTTCTAGAGGATGTAATACATCTACCCTGGCCCCTGTAGCCTGGGCTATAGCTTCGGCTATCTTAGGACTAGACAACTCTTCAAAGAAGACTACCCTAATATCATTTTCCCTAATAAAGTCTATTATCTTGGCCATCCTACCAGGATTAGGCTCGGAATGCGAAGATAGGCCTTCTATGGCCACTTGATTTAAGCCATAGGCATGGCAAAGGTAGCTAAAAGCCATGTGGCTTACTACTATATCCCTATTGGGTAAAGGCTCAATAGTATTTAAAAATTCCCCATGTAGTATATCTAACTCCTGGCTGTAGGTATTAAAATTTTCCTCATAATATTCCTTATTAGCCGGATCCAATGCCACTAAGGCATCCATTATATTTTTCATCTCAAGCTTGGCATTCTGCGGGTTAAGCCAAACATGTGGATCATATTGGCCATGATCATGGCCATCATAGTGGTCATGGTCTTTCTTATCTAATAGGTCTATGCCCTTAGAAGCTTCTACCACAACTAAGTCCTCATTACAGATGGAAGCCAGTATGTCTTCTACCCAATGCTCCATACCCGCCCCATTGTATATAAAAATATCCGCCTTCTCTAGATTTACAATATCCGATGCCTTAGGTTCCCAATCATGGGGATCAATACCTGCAGGTACCATATTGTAAACTTTAATCTTGTCTCCACCGATTTTACTGGTAAAATCATACATGGGATAAAAGGAGGTATAGGCTACTATCCTACCATCATCTCTATCATCCCCAACCCCCTCATTACCACAAGCAGCTAGGGTGGAAAGGATAATCACCACAAATAAAATAAAGGTTAATCTATATTTCTTCATCTCTTCCTCCTATTTTTAATTGCAACTGATTCGCAACTACATCTAAATATATCATTCCCATTTTTACCAGTCAATATAATCTTTTAAACATTTATTTAGATA
>JAAYLY010000227.1 GCA_012521625.1 Tissierellia bacterium
ACCTCGTGGCATGGAAAATAAGCACAATCTACATTCCTAAAATACCTATGTGAGTTTTCCATTTCAATTCCCCCTTCAATTAATTCTATCATGAAAACCTTTTATTTAAAAGTCAAAAAGCTATATATCTAGTTAAGATAATATAGCTAGTTAAATACTAGACTCCCAATCCTAATAACCGTCAGTTCTAAAAGGAATCCTATAAGAAGCTTAAATAACGGGAAATCCCCTTTTATTAAGGAAATTTCCCGCTATCTTTATTCGTAGGTGCCCTTAACTATAAGCTCTCCATCCTCCATCATGACTCTACCCTTACTTATTACATAGAGTAAATTGATTTCATCATCAATAATTAAGAGATCAGCATCATTATTTTTAGATATACTTCCCTTCTTAGGGTAGATATTTAAGGCCTTAGCCACATTGCTGGTGAAAAATGGTAAGGCCTTTTCTAAACCCCAACCCAGGTTTAATACCATACTTTGCAACTCTTTCAGTAAGCTACTTACAGAGGAAGCACCTATCTTTATTAAATTTCCATATTCATCGTATTTAGACCAGCTACCATATCCATCAGAACTAACGGTTATATTTTCCAAGGGGACTCCTTCCTTTTCTGCCCTAGCAATGACATTAGTAGGAGAAAGGTCCTCATATAGGCCACATGTTAGGTCTATTAGGCCCCCCCTCTTTGCATATTGGAAGGATTCAGCTAATAATTCCTGCTTCCTATTAACATGGGTTGGCCTTATTGTCCTTATTGGAATCTCAGTTTCTTCCAAGACTTGATTTATTAATCCCAATCCTTCAGCCCCATCTCCCATATGGGCCACAACTATTCCAGCCTTACCAGCTATCATGCCAGCCACCCTGGCATCTGAAGCCAGCCTAGCCAACTCTGCCTTAGTCAAACTGGGAGCCCTATGGTCGGAAAGGGCAATCTTAACCCCTATTATTTCATCTATAAAGACTATGTCCTTTTTAACAGAACCGGTTATTGTAACTGAAGGATAGCCATAAGACCCTGTATGGGCATAGACTGATATACCCTCTTCCTTTAAGGCCTTGGCCTTGGCTACTAGGTTCTCCACACTTCTAGTTGTAGAATCTGTACCCAATAGGCCAACTACCGTAGTAATACCACCCTCGATTAGTTTAGATAGGGGAATCTCAGGGACCCTGGTTCTAAAGCTTCCTTCCCCACCACCTCCGGTTATATGGACATGGTTATCTATTAGACCGGGGACTAATTTCTTGCCCCTACCATCTATTATTTTAATCTCCGGGCTAAAGGCCTCAATTTCATCCTCCATTAGGGTGACCTTTCCGTTAGTTATTAAGACATCCTTAACTCCTAATTTAACTGGCGAATATACTTCTATGTTTTTAATTAGCAGCATATTAAACACCTTCTTGTATTAATCTTTTCTCTTCTTCACTTAACCTTGCAATTCCAAATCCTGTAAATCCTAGGATTATGGCAAATATGATTCCCATATAGTTTAACACAGCCCATGGTAGATATTCTACCGTCTCTACACCTAAAGTGGTAGACATATAGGCTCCTGCTGCAGACCAGGGTATAAGGGGCACCAGTACAGTACCTGAATCTTCAAGGGTTCTTGAAAGGTTCTTTGGATGAAGACCCCTTTCCACATATACATCCCTGAATAGTTCACCTGGAATTAATATTGATAGATAGGAATTACCAGTTACAAAGGCTACTGTGAAGCACGATGCTATGGTTGAAAGGACAATTCCACCTGTTGTTTTTACCCTCTTCATCAATTCCTCTAAAACCACATCTAACATACCTGATGAGCTGATGATACCAGCAAAGCCCATGGCACAGAAGACCAATACAGTAGTAGATGTTACTGAGGAAACTCCTCCCCTATTAATTAGGGTTTTTACAGCCTCTTGTACTTCACCTTCAAATCCAGTCATGGATACATTAAAGCCTTGAATTAGGGATATAAAGCCATCTTTTAAAGTAAAGCCTTGAACTATCATACCAATAGCTACAGATAGTAAACTAGTTCCCAACATGGTGGGTATAGTAGGTAAT
>JAAYLY010000228.1 GCA_012521625.1 Tissierellia bacterium
GAAATAGAGGTGGGTAACATCATCATAGCCACTGGGTCAAAGGCTCAGATGACTGAAACTAAGGGGGTTGACTTGGAGGGGGTCTTGACATCGGATGATATACTAGAATTAGATGAAATTCCTAAGACCCTAATAGTGGTTGGGGGTGGTGTTATTGGGCTGGAGTTCGCAAGCATCTATCAGGAGTTGGGCTCCCAGGTAATCCTCCTTGCTTCTAGGATACTTAAAGATGCCGATAAGGAGATCTCCAGAAGGCTTATCCCCCTACTTAAAAAGCAGGGTATAGAAGTCTATGTGGATATTAGGGCCCAGAAAATTAGCAGGGAAGACGGTAAGCTTAAGGTTAGGGCTAGGTATAAGAATAAGGATGAGGAAGTAGAGGTATATGGAGACAAGGTTCTAATAGCCTCAGGCCGGGCCCCTGTGGTGGAAGGCCTTAATTTAGATGGAGTAGGTATCCAATATGATAGAAGGGGAATCCAGGTAGATGAAGATTTCCAAACTACAGTAGAAGGTATATATGCCATCGGTGATGTGAACAATACGGGCATCCAACTGGCCCATGTGGCTTCTAGCCAGGGCATCTATGTGGTAGAAAAGATCATGGGCTTAGAGCCGGATATAGAATTTGAATTCTATCCAGCTTGTGTATTTACTATGACGGAAGTTGCTCAGGTGGGTTATACGGAGGAAGAGCTAAAGGAAAAGGGCATAGCCTATAAGGTAAGCAAGTTCATGTTCGGTGCCAATAGTAAGTCCCTGTCGGCTGGAGATACAGATGGCTTCATAAAGGTCTTAGCCTCCAAGGAGGACAATAGGGTCCTAGGAGTCCACATACTAGGCCCCCACGCCAATGACCTAATCCAGGAGGGGACCCTGGCACTGGCCAATAAACTGGATGCCAGCAGCATAACTAAGGCCATTCATGCCCACCCAACCCTATCTGAATCTTTCTTTGAAGCAACTTTAGGTTTAGATGAAAAGGCCATTCATATGGCACCAAAGAGGAAGAGGACAAGAAGGTAAAGCCCTCTTGTCCCCAAATAATAACATAAGAGGTAGATTATGAAGAGACAGATTTTGATTATTATCTTATTAGCAATCTTTATAACTTTAGGTTTAATGGTCAGGGGCTCCTCAGATGGAATCCTATTTGACCATGCAATTTTAGAAAGTATACATAATAATATAGATCCAACATTAGTGGATATAATGAAATTTATATCCTTTCTAGGATCCTATAAGTTTCTAGTGCCAGCAGTTGGATTTGCAGTTATAATTTCCATTATTAATAGGAGGTACTTTGTAGCCAAATTTTTAATATTAAACTCCCTGGGAAGCTTTGTCTTTAATCATCTATTAAAGTTGGTCTTTCAAAGGACAAGGCCTCTTGATTACTTCCTGGTGGAACAGGGAGGCCTAAGCTTTCCAAGTGGCCATTCCATGGTTAGTATGAGCCTGTGTTTGGCCATAGCCTATTTACTTACAAGGGAAGAAAGAAGTAAGAGAAAGAGGATAAGTGCATATACTCTAGCAGTTTTTTTTGCCTTAGTGATGGGCTTAAGCAGGATCTATCTAGGGGTCCACTGGCCCACCGATATCCTAGGCGGCTTTATAATGGGTTATATCTTTTATAACTTAAGTAAGCTCTTTCTTAGCTATGGACTTAGCCTTCTTTAGAAGGTATCTAATAACAATATAAGCTTAAGATATTTTCACAAATTATCATATCATCCATATAAAACTCCTTTAGTATAATGAGCAAATTATACTAAGGGAGTTTTTCTTTATAATTTGTATTTATTTCTTTAGAATAGCCATGGAGATTAAGGATGAAAATGATTTAACCATATAGGAGGAGAAGAATTGATTATCGTAAATTTAGATGTAATTATGGCAAAACGGAAAATAAGCCTCACTGAACTGTCTGATAGGGTTGGAATTACAATCTCTAATAGGGATACCATCTGACAGTATCCCTATTTTTATGCATTTAATTATTAATCATAATATTCCTTAGTTTCAGTAGGCAGGCCTCTTTTCTGTAGCCTATATTCCACAATATCCTTGATGATGGAGTAGAGGAATACGAATAGTGGAACCCCTATGACCATTCCTACGAATCCTAGGAGTTTTCCAGCCACCAGTAGTGAGAACAGTATCCAAAAGGCAGATATACCTAAGGAATCTCCTAAAATCTTTGGCCCTATTAGGTTACCGTCAATCTGCTGGATGATAAATATGATTACTAAAAACCATAGGGCTTTTATAGGTGATACGAATAGGATTATAAAGAAGGAGGGTACAGCACCTATAAAGGGCCCAAAGAATGGAATTACATTAGTAACTCCTACTATGAAGGATACTAAAATGGTATAGGGCATCTTAAATAGGGTAAGGACTATGAAGGTTAGTATACCTATAATAGTAGAGTCCAGTATTTTTCCACTTAAAAACCTACCAAAGATATGATCTGCCCTCCTGGTAAGTTCGAAGATCTTTTCCCTAGTAGTTGTTGAGAAGGAGGCTGTAACTATCTTCCTACTTAAAGCTTTAAACCTTTCCTTCTCTATTAAGATGTAGATGGATACGATTATGCCTAAAACTATATTCCAAATACTGGAAAGGATTGTTTTAGCTAGATTACCTAACTTAGGTATTAGGCCTGTTGCAAAGTCGATTACATAGTTTACCAGTTCGTTCCACTTATCCAGTATGATGCCATAGTATTCTGGAGATATGTTTAGGTCATTTGCAAATTGGACTAGCTTCCTGCTTATCTCTGTTACATAGGTAGGAATATCGTTTACTAATCCTACAATGGAGGATACCAGCTGTGGCAGAACGAATTTCATAAAGAGGTAGAATATAAAGGCTACAAAGGTATAGGTCAATAGTATCCCTAGCCAGCGTATGTATTTCTTTTTACCATCTTTGATGAACTTTTTTAATAAATTATCTTCAATAAATTCCAATATGAAGTCGAATAAGTAGGCCATAACAGCCCCGATTATAATGGGATAAATAGTACTTATGTACTTGCCTACTTGAATCTTAAACTCTCTTACTTCAGAGGCTATTAAGTAAAATATTATGCTGATGAAGATAACTATTAGGGAATAGATGGCTATGGTGTTATATTTTTCGTTCCACTTTATCTTCATGTTCACACTCCTTGCTATCTTTAAGTATCATATATTATATCAGAAAATATCCTAATAGGATATTTATTTCACCAATAAATTCCCTCCTGCATATTTTAAAGTACGATGACTATTTAGGAGGGATTTTATGGATGTTGTGTTGAATTCACTACACTTTATCTTCCTGATTTTTACACTCTTGATACTGGTAGTGATGATAAGAAAAAGGGATACGGCACTAGTATGTATAGTAGGTATATTCCTATTGGGACTAGTGGCTACCAAATCCTTATCGGCAGGAGTTATGGCAGTTTTTAATAGTTTCATCTATGCTATTAAGGAATTGATGGGTACCATCTTGATTATTTCGGTTATAGTGGCCATGAGCAATATACTGATGAGGACGGGTATAAATGAAATTATGGTTTCCCCCTTTACTAAGTTGATAAAAAGTCCCACCCTGGCCTACTGGGTAATCGGGATTGTGATGATGGTTATATCCTTCTTCTTCTGGCCATCACCGGCAGTGGCCTTAATAGGAGCCGTCTTATTACCAGTAGGGGTAAAGGTGGGCTTACCAGCCTTGGCTGTAGCCATGACTATGAACCTCTTTGGCCATGGTATAGCCCTATCGGGAGACTTTATAATCCAGGGGGCACCAAAGTTAACAGCTGATGCAGCTGGAATCCCAGTAGGTGAAGTAGTATCAGCTAGTATCCCATTAGTTGTAGTAATGGGCTTAGTAACTACAGTATTAGCCTTTATATTCTTAAAAAGGGATTTAAAGAGTGGCAAATTAAAGGTAGAAAGTGAAGTGGAATTAAAGGGTAAGAAAGAAGAGACGGATTTAAAGGCTGTATTAAGTTTAAGGACCAAGAATTTACTAGCTATCTTTATCCCCCTACTATTTGCAATAGATCTGATCATCATGGTAGTTGCTAATCTACAGGGCGGGGATGCAACGGCCTTAATCGGTGGAACGGCTATGTTTATCTTAATTGTGGTGTCCATCCTAACCCACAAGGGGGAGGCACTGGAGGAGATTACCAGTTATTTAGTTAAAGGCTTTAAATTCGGCTTTGAAGTATTTGGACCTGTTATATCAGTGGCAGCTTTCTTCTATTTAGGAGATGAAGGCTTCTTACATGTTATAGGTGAATATTTACCTGCAACTTCCCAGGGATTAGTAAATGACCTAGGATTAGCCCTAGCTAATGCTGTACCATTAAATGAGGCCATTGGAGCCATAACTCTGACTACTGTTGGTTCCATTACTGGCCTAGATGGGTCAGGTTTTTCTGGCATTTCCTTAGCTGGTTCAGTAGGACGCCTATTTGGTACTGCATTGGGTAAGGGAACTGCAACCCTAACTGCCCTTGGTCAGATATCAGGCATATGGGTTGGTGGAGGAACTCTCATTCCTTGGGCTGTAATTCCAGCAGCGGCTATCTGTGGTGTAGATCCATTTGAATTGACTCGGAGGAATTTCAAACCGGTGGTCATAGGATTGATTATAACTACAATAGCTGCCATGTTCTTAATCTAATCATATAAAGAGGCAGCTTTGTCTGCCTCTTTTTGTTGCTTTTTTTAATCTTTAGATATAAAGGCTTTGATATAACACAGAATATTTTTTTGTCTCTTTAATTATTACTATCCAATATCATTTTACTTGTCTCTTCAATAAATTGATTTTTATATAAGTGATAATAATGGCCTTTCTTCTTTATTAACTCCCTACCACCAAAGTTGATGGCTAGGGCTGTGCCTATGCTGCCTAATAAGATTACTAGGGGCAGATAAATTGACGATAATGGAAACTAGGGCCAGTTTCCAACTTAGGGCCAACATGGCTATAACCAC
>JAAYLY010000229.1 GCA_012521625.1 Tissierellia bacterium
GCAGATGTTGGCTTTGCCATAGGGACTGGTACTGACGTGGCCATGGAGGCTGCAGATATAACCCTGATGAGTGGGGACCTAAATGGAGTAGTTACGGCCATAAGGTTAAGCCATAAGACCATGAGGACCATCAAGCAAAACCTATTCTGGGCCTTTTTCTACAACTCCATAGGAATACCATTTTCAGCCCTTGGCTTCCTGGACCCTATGGTTGCAGGAGCAGCCATGGCCTTTAGCTCAGTATCTGTAGTAACCAACTCATTAAGACTTAGAAAATTTAAATAGGGAGGAATTAAGATGAAAAAAACATTATTAGTAGAAGGTATGAGCTGTGCTCACTGTGAAAAGGCTGTTAAGGATGCCCTTTTAGAATTATCAGAAGTTAAGGAAGTTGAGGTAGATCTAGCAAATAAGAGGGTAGTAGTTGAAGGGGAAGCCTTAGTAGATGAAAAGTTAGTTGATGCCATAGAAGAGGCGGGTTATGACGTTAAAGAGATCAACTAGAATGGTGTGATAAGATGAGGGAGCAGAAAAGGAAGGCCCTAAATAAGTTAAAGACTGCCAGGGGCCAAATCGATGGCATTATCAAGATGCTGGAAGAGGAAAGGTATTGTGTAGATATATCTACTCAGATCTTATCAGTCATAGGCCTGTTGAAAAAGGCTAATATAGATATATTAAATGACCATATCAGGTCTTGTGTCACCACAGCCATACTGGAAGGTGAAGACCAGGGTAAGGAAAAGATTGAAGAGATAATAACTATAATCGATAAATATATAAAATAAAACTTCCTACTTAGGAAGTTTTATTTTTTCCCAAATGGGGAAGGATTACCCTTATTAAATCCCTTATCAACCCTAAGTCTTCCTTGCTGGCACCAGCTAGGAGGGAGATGATTTCCTTTATCTCCCTATCCACTTCCTCCTTATAATTCTCCTCAAAGGCTTCCAAGGCTAATATGTCCTCCATATAATGGATATGGCCCTTTATTAGGTAATCTATAGAGAGATTTAAGGCAGAGGCGATTTTCACCAGGCTATCTAGGCTCATATTCCTATCCCCTCGCTCAATTTGACCTATATAATAGGATGATAGCCCTACAATTTCAGCAAATTTTTCCCTACTTAAGCCCAGTTTTTCCCTCTCGTCCCTTATCCTCATTCCAATTTCCTCTAAATTCATATAAGATCCGCTGCCCATCATGCCATCCTCCTTATGTCTAACTTTAAACTGATATTCATTTTTATTGAATTGGCAGATAGCATATAAATATTATGGGCAATAAGAGTATTATTGTTGAAATTTTCTTTAAATGGGTATAAAATAAATATAATATATAGACAAATTTTAACATACTAAGCTGTTAAATTTCCTCTGTCTAAATCCCACCAAGGAGGAGATAGATGAAAAAGCGGATAGAAGAGCTTCGAAAGAATTTAAACCGCCTGGTAATGGAGGAGGAATGGAATTTGGATGAGATATTGAGGGTAAGCAAGGAATTGGACTTACTGATTTTAGAATATTATAGAGAAGAGGGCTATTATGATGAGAACTTTTACAGGTAACTTAAGTTACCTGTTTTTTTTGTTTTTTCCACCATATTGATAAAATTATTTAGCAGGGGTATAATAAGGTTAAGGTCAGCAAAGGTCAAAAGTCTATCCAATACTTAAAGGAGAGATATATAGTGGAATATAAGGACTATTACCAGATCTTAGGTGTAGATAAGAATGCCAGTCAAGATGAGATAAAAAAAGCCTATAGAAGGTTAGCTAAAAAATATCATCCCGACTTAAACCCCAATGATAAGAAGGCCCAGGAGAAGTTTAAGGAAGTAAATGAAGCCTATGAGGTTTTAGGAGATGAGGAAAAGAGAAAGCAGTATGACATGTTCGGCAGCAACTTCAACTTCAGGGGTGGGGAACATTTTGACCCATCCCAATTTGGCTTCGGAGGCTATAGTTATACTGGAGATGGCAGGGGCTTTAGCGACTTCTTTAACCTCTTCTTTGGTGGTAAATCGGGTTTCAATATAAATGACCTATTCAGTAAGGCTAGAAGGCCAACTAGGCAGAAATTGGAATCAGACCTCTACTTAACTATAGAGGAAGCCTATAGGGGTGGCAGGAAGGAAGTAAGCTTAAATTATCGGGGTCAGCTTAAAAATTTGTCAGTTAAGATACCTAGGGGTATATTGCCCGGGAAAAAGTTGCGGGTTAAGGGAGAAAAATGGGGAATAGACGGAGATATATTATTTAAAATCCACTTTAAGGAAGATGATAGGACCAGGATAGATGGTCTCAATATCATAAGTAAGGTAGATTTACTACCCTGGGAGGCAGCCTTAGGTACTAGGGTAATAGTAAAGACCCTGGAGGGCAAAATCAAGGTAAATATCCCCAAGGGTATAGCAGCTGGTAAGAAGGTCCGCATCCCTAAGAAGGGCTTTAGGGATATGCAGGATAAGGTGGGAGATCTCTATATAGAAATTAATATAGTAAATCCTCCAAGCTTAACTAAGGAAGAGGAGGAGCTATATAAGAGGTTAAGTGAGATATCTACCTACAATCCTAGGGAAGATTAGTTAGGCAGATAAACAGTCTAAGTAAACTTAAGTAAACCGAGGATATACTAGGAA
>JAAYLY010000230.1 GCA_012521625.1 Tissierellia bacterium
ATTTTAGAACTTTCCTAATAAAACACCATCTTTCTGTATAAATTACAGCTTTATATCCATCCTATAAGTATTATTCATATATTAATTATTAATTTATATATTAATTAATATTATCACCCTGCCCTATATTAATATACAGCTGGGTAAATAATCTAATATTAGCAAAGCTATTATGGGTAAGCATACACTAAATTTATGCTCCAGCTTTTAAGTAGGAGGAGAAGGGGAAAACATAAAAAAATATTGACAGGGAAAAATATAGGTGTTAAGATTAACTTAAGAACACCCCCGGGGAGGGGTGGGGTTAAGTGAAAGGAGTTGAGTTTATGAAAAAGGTTGATATAGATATCCTGGGCATGACCTGTGCAGCTTGTTCAGCCAGGGTGGAGAAGGCCTTAAATAAGCAGGAAGGGGTAATTAAGGCAAGTGTTAACCTCCTATCCAATAAGGCCACCATCGACTTTGATGAGGAGAAGATTAGCCCGGAAGACCTAATTAAAACCATAGAGAAGACCGGCTATGAAGTTCCTAGGGTAAGCCATACCTTATTGGTAGAAGGTATGACCTGTGCAGCCTGCTCAGCCAGGGTGGAAAGGGTCCTAAATAGGATAGATGGTGTAAAAGCTAGCGTTAACCTATCTACCAACAAGGCTGTGGTGGAATACCCATCTGGCTTAGTAGATGTGGAAACTTTAATTAAGGCCATAGAAAAGGCTGGTTATAAGGCTGAGTTGGAAGTAGAAAGAAATCTTGATAGGGAAAAGGAACTGAGGGAGAAGGAGATAAAATCCCTAAAGACCTCCTTCATAATATCCGCCATCTTGAGTATCCCCCTATTTTCAGCCATGTTCTTCCATATGGCCGGAGCCCATAATTTTTTAAGTAATATCCTTAATAATGGCTGGTTCCAGCTTATCTTGGCCACACCTGTTCAGTTTATAATAGGGGCTAGGTTCTACAAGGGGGCCTATAACTCCTTAAGGGGTGGCGGGGCCAATATGGATGTTCTCATTGCCATGGGTACATCGGCTGCCTACTTCTATAGTATTTATAACCTCCTAAAGGGGATACCGGAATACTATTTCGAATCATCGGCGGTAATCATAACCCTAATCCTATTAGGTAAAACCCTGGAAGCTGTGGCTAAGGGCAAGACTTCTGAGGCCATTAAGAAGCTGATGGGTCTACAACCTAAGACGGCCAGGGTTGTAAGGGATGGGGAGGAAGTAGATATCCCTATAGAAAAACTGGAGATTGGAGATATAGTAGTAGTTAGACCAGGAGAAAGGGTGCCTGTAGATGGTATAATCGTAGAAGGCCAATCCTCCATAGATGAGTCCATGTTGACAGGGGAGAGCATCCCTGTAGATAAGACGGTGGGGGATGAGGTTATAGGAGCTACCATAAATAAATTTGGCTCCTTTAAGTTTAGGGCTACTAAAATAGGAAAGGATACGGTCCTAGCTCAGATCATCAAGCTAGTAGAGGAAGCCCAGGGGTCTAAGGCTCCAGTTCAAAGACTTGCAGATAAGATCTCAGGTATCTTCGTACCAGTTGTAGTCCTAATAGCTTTAATTACAGTTATAGGCTATAGCTTAATAGCCAAGGACTTTAATACGGGACTAATTAATGCCGTAGCCGTCCTAGTTATAGCCTGTCCTTGTGCACTGGGCTTAGCCACCCCAACGGCCATCATGGTGGGTACAGGAAAGGCTGCAGAAAACGGAATCTTGATCAAGTCAGGGGAGCATTTGGAAAGGGCCCATAAGATGGATACTATAATCTTCGATAAGACTGGTACCATAACTAAGGGCGAGCCGGAAGTTACGGATATTATCCCCCTTAATCAGATGGAAGTAAGTGAGCTATTAAGGATAGGGGCCTCGGTGGAGAAGGTATCAGAACATCCCCTAGGTCAGTCTATAGTAAAGAAGGCCCAGGAAGAGGGCTTAAGCCTATCGGACCCTGAATCCTTCCAGGCCATATCTGGTAAGGGCTTAAGGGCTAGGCTGGAAGATAGGGAAATCCTTATAGGTAATAGAAGACTTATGCAGGAAAACCACATAGCTATAGATAAGATAGAAGAAGAGATGTTAAGGCTAGAAGAGGAAGGTAAGACTGCCATGCTCATATCAATAGATGGACTAATCTCTGGTATAATAGCAGTAGCAGATCAAATTAAGGATAGCTCTCTTAAGGCCATTAAGGCCCTACAAGACATGGGCTTAGATGTATATATGATAACTGGGGATAATGAGAGGACTGCCAAGGCAATAGCTAGGCAGGTAGGCATTACCAATGTACTGGCAGAAGTATTGCCGGAGAATAAGGCTGAAGCCGTAGAAGGCTTAAAGGCAGAAGGCAAACATGTAGGTATGGTTGGGGATGGTATCAACGACGCCCCAGCCCTAG
>JAAYLY010000231.1 GCA_012521625.1 Tissierellia bacterium
ACTTACACACCCGAGGAAATTGGAGGGATGCTGTGGAGGGATATTCACTTATCATATTCGCTGAAACCCAGATTTATCAAGGTTTACAGCTTATACGAAAAACCTTCACGCATTGGATTTTGAGTCTGCCTCGTCTGCCAGTTCCGACACACCGGCTCATTCGATAATACTTATATTAACATAAAAATATCAAATAATCAAGATTTTTATTAGACTTAGTTTACTGAACTTTAATTTTAGGATATACTAAAATGTATGAGCATATTTGAGGTGATAAGATGAAAAAGGATAATTTGATGATAATAGATGGGAGTTCATTAATACACAGGGCATTTTATGCCTTGCCCTTATTAACTACTAAGGACGGTTTATATACCAATGGGATTTATGGTTTTTTAACTATGTTATTTAAAATTCAGGAAGAATATGATCCTAAATATATCTGCGTAGTTTTTGATAAAAAAGGGCCTACCTTTAGACATAAGGAATATAGCGAATATAAGGGCACTAGGCAGTCAACTCCTTCTGAATTGGCCGTTCAATTTCCTATTTTAAAGGAAATCCTTAAGACCATGAATATAGTAACCCTTGAAATGGATGAGTATGAAGCTGATGATATAGCTGGTACCCTTGCTAAAAAGGGTGAGGAAGAAGGTCTAGAGGTTATTTTGGTTACAGGAGATAAGGATTATTTACAACTAGCCAGCGACAAGGCCAAGGTATTGCTAACTAGGAGAGGTATAACCGAAATGGAAGAGTATGACAGGGCTAGGATTATTGAAGAATACGGCATAGAACCTAGTCAATTTATCGATTTAAAGGGCCTAATGGGCGACAAATCCGACAACATACCAGGGGTACCAGGAGTAGGGGAAAAGACCGGATTAAAGTTGATAAAACAATTTGGTAATATTAAGAACATCTTTGAGAATATAGATGAAGTAAGTGGGAAGAAGTTAAAGGAGAATTTAATCGAAAATGAGAATATAGCTTATTTGAGTAAAAAGTTAAGTGAAATTATAACTAACGTGCCAGTTGAGGTTAGTATTGAAGAATTAAAGAAAGAAGAGCCCAACTGGGAAGAGCTATTAGCCCAATTTGAAGAATATGAGTTTAAGTCCTTAATAGATAAGATTCCTGGTGAATTTACAGAGAAGGGGGAAGTTATTAGGGATTATAAATACCAAATCATCAGTAAGGATGGCTTTGAAGATTTAGTTAGTAAAATCAAAGAAGAGGCTAAATTTGCCTTTATGTTTTTAATCGATGGAAGGAATGTTATAGAAGATAGGGTTATTTCCCTGGGAATAAAAACAGAAAAAAGCCCTACCTATTATATAGATTTATCAAAGTATGAAGTTGAGTTTGTAGATAAGTTTAAGGGGTTATTTGAAGACCCTAATATAGAAAAAATTGGTCATAGTTTGAAGCAGGATATTACTATATTATTTAGATATGGAATAGAGATTAATAATTATACTTTTGATTCCATGATCGCACAGTATCTAATAGATCCTAGCCAAAATGACTATTCCATAAATAAGTTAGGGGAAGAATACCTAAACTACTATGGTACTGACGAGGAAGCCTTATTAGGAAAGGGTAAGTCCAAGAAAACTTTTGGTGAGATCCCCTTAGAAGATAGGTGTAACTACCTGGCCTTTGCCTTAGATACGGTATTTTTATTAGAACCTATAATGATAGAAAGAATTAAAGAGCTGGAAATGGAAGAGCTTTATTTTACAGTGGAACTGCCTTTGGTGGAAGTTCTAAGCAGCATGGAGTATATAGGTTTTAAGGTAGATGAAGGGGAATTAAAGGCCCTTGGAGAAAGGTATGATGCAGAAATTAAAAGCCTCACAGCTGATATCCATCAGCTGGCGGGAGAAGAGTTTAATATCAACTCTCCAAAGCAATTAGGTGAGATTCTATTTGAAAAGCTTGAGCTTCCAGTAATTAAGAAAACTAAGACGGGTTATTCAACTAATGTTGATGTATTGGAAAGGTTGAAGAATAAGCATCCAATAATCGAAAAGATTTTAAGATATAGGTCAATTGTTAAGCTTAAGTCTACCTATATAGATGGTCTATTATCCTTAATCAACAAGGAGACAGGTAGGATCCATTCCAACTTTAACCAAACCATTACAACTACTGGAAGGATCTCCAGTACAGAGCCCAACCTTCAAAATATACCTATTAAGACTGAGGACGGTAGGTTAATTAGGAGGGCTTTTGTGGCCCAGGGTGATGACTATAAATTAATAGATGCGGACTATTCACAGATAGAATTAAGGGTTTTAGCCCATATTTCTCAAGATCCTAAGATGATAGAAGCCTTTATAAAAAATGAAGATATCCACACTAAAACTGCAGCCCAGGTTTTCCACATCCCAATGGAGGAAGTAACACCCAGCATTAGAAATAATGCAAAGGCTGTAAACTTTGGTATAGTTTATGGAATATCCGACTATGGGCTATCAAGGGATTTAAACATAAGCAGGCAGGAAGCTAAGGAATTTATAGATAAGTATCTTGAAAACTATGTGGGCGTAAAGGAGTTTATGACCAATATAGTAGAAGAGGGTAAGGAAAAGGGATATGTTAGGACCCTACTAAATAGGCGAAGATATATACCAGAGCTTAGGGCTAAGAATTTTAATATCAGGTCCTTTGGGGAAAGGATTGCCCTTAATACACCGATTCAGGGCAGTGCTGCTGACATTATAAAGATTGCCATGGTAAAGGTATATAAGACTTTGAAGGAGCATAATTTTAAGTCAAGGCTAATCTTACAAGTCCATGACGAACTTATAGTTGAAGCCCATATAGATGAAGTGGATAAGGTTAAAAATATCCTAAAGGATATAATGGAAAAGGCAGTTTCCTTAAGTATACCCTTGGTGGTAGACCTGAAGATTGGTGATAGCTGGTATGAAACACACTAACTGTAAGATTATAGGGATTACCGGTGGAATTTCCACTGGTAAGTCCACTGCGTCAAAGATCATACAGAAGAAGGGATTTGCTGTCATAGATGCGGATTTAATTGCCAGGGAAGTAGTGGAGGTTGGCAAGCCAGCCTATAAAGAACTTATTAAGTATTTTGGAGAAGGGATCCTAAGGGAAGATGGTAGTATTGATCGAAAAAAACTAGGGGACACGGTCTTTAATGATGTAAGGCTTTTAAATAAATTAAACTCCATTCTCCATCCCTATATATATGAAGAAATGAAGTTGGAGATGGAAAAATACTGTGGTAGGGATGGGCTAGTCTTCCTGGATATTCCCCTCCTATACGAAAAATACCATGAATTAAATGACAATGGTATAATCTTTGATGAAGTCTGGCTGGTCTATGCAGATGAGGAAGTCCAGCTAAAACGCTTGATGGAAAGAAATAATTTAAATAAGGAAGAAGCCATGGCTAGGATAAGGGCCCAGCTACCCCTAGAGGAAAAGAAGAGAATAGCCACTAGGCTTATAGATAACAATAAGGATATTAATTACTTAAAAAAACAAGTGGAAGAGTTGTTGAGGGGACTGAGCTAATTGTGGAGGGATATTATTGTATCGTAGACGGAAAAGAAAGAGAAGATTGCTAACTAAAGTTTTAACCTTTTTAATCATCCTAGTAGGCCTTATGTCAATAATATCCATATTGTTTCCACTTGAATATATGGATTATATTGTCAAGTACGCTGAAGAATATG
Source organism: Tissierellia bacterium (assembly GCA_012521625.1). Classification (GTDB taxonomy): domain Bacteria; phylum Bacillota; class Clostridia; order Tissierellales; family Tissierellaceae; genus JAAYTL01. Next base: position 3,714 of record JAAYLY010000231.1, read on the forward strand.
GTGTGGATCCCCTATTGGTATCTGCTATTATCAATGTAGAAAGCAGATATGACAAGGATGCTGTTTCTCCAAAGAATGCCAGGGGATTGATGCAGATTGGTCCGACTACAGGTAAGTGGGCTGCTGAAGAGTTAAATATTGAAAATTATAATGAGAATATACTCTTCATTCCTGAGATCAATATTAGGATTGGTATATGGTATTTGTCTAAGTTGGAAAGTGAGTTTGGTGACAATTTAGACCTTATTCTTGCTGCCTATAATGCAGGAAGCGGTAATGTTCAGAAATGGAGGTTGGACTCCTTATATTCTAAGGATGGGATAAATCTTGATAGGATACCCTTCAAGGAAACTGCAGAATACTTGGTAAAGGTAAAGGGCAACCTTAAAATATATAACCTTATATATAATAATAGACTGACCAAGTCAGAAAGATTTGGAAGTAAGTATATAGAATTTATGGGTATTTTAAGGAATTATTTATTGGAGCTATCTAACATATACGATAAAGGTGATCTAATATGATATGGAAGAAAAGCTTAATAATCATATTGATAATTTCTCTTTTAATGACATCTTGTGGACAAGTAGATATTCCTAATACTAGTGTAGATAGTAGTAATGAGATAGAGGAATTAACCCCAGTAGAAGGTGGGGAAATAATAGTACCCCTAACCAACTTAAATACCCTTAACCCCTTACTTACTACTAATCTCTATTACTATTATTTCAGCAAGCTGATATACGAAGGTCTCTTTGACTTTGATGATAATCTAAATGTCATACCTAAACTAGCTAAGGATTATACTATCCTAAATGGGGGCAGGACCGTATCCATAGAGCTTAGGGATGGTATTAAATGGCATGATGGGGAAGATTTTACGGCAGAAGATGTGGCCTTTACCATAGATGTAATCAAATATGCTAAGAGGGAAAGTATCTATGGAAGTGTAATAGAGGAAAATTTAGGCTTAGGACAGGCAGTAAACTTTAATTCAGTAATTAATACAAAGATTATTAATAATAGGGCTATTGAAATAAATTTTGATAAGCCCTATCTAAACAACCTAGAGATCCTAACATTTCCTATAATACCCAAACACCACTTTATTGCTAAGGGTTCAAATGCTATAGTCAAGGCATTAGAAATAGATGATTATATTCCAATAGGTACTGGTCCCTATAAATTCGACTCTTATGAGAAGAATAAAACTATCAAGCTTAGCAGAAACACGGACTACTGGAATGGCAGTCCTTTTATTCAACAGGTCATTGGTAAGGTATTAGATGATGAAAAATTAATACTAACCGCCTTTGAAACTGGCCAGATAAATATGGCAACGACCCTGGGGGTAGATTGGGATAAGTACAAGCAAAACTCAAGAATTAAGGTATTAGAATTCATTTCACCTAACCATGAATTTTTAGCCTTTAATTATAATAATCCCCTACTATCTGGTGAGCTTGGACTGGCAATTAGAAAGGCCATCTACTATGGCATTAACCGACAAGATATTATCCATAAGGTTTATCTGGGACACGGTACTCAAATTGATATTCCCCTTCATCCTGACTCCTACCTGATATCCGATAAGGCCTTCAGTTATGGATTTAATAAGGAAAAGGCTATTGAGATTTTAGAAGAAGCAGGATTTAAGGACCTAGATGATGATGGTATACTAGAGGGGGAAGATGGAAAAAAACTAAAACTTAGGCTATTGACCAACCCTAACAACAGCTATAGAAGATTGGTCAGTGACCTAATTAAGGAACACCTTAAGGATATTGGAATGAAAATAATCTTAGACTTTGATACCAAGTATGTAAAGGACTATGATGGGGAAGAACAGGAGGCTCTTTGGCAAGAATTTATTACCAGACTAAATAGAGGGGATTATGATATAGTTTTAATGGGATGGCAATCCTCTATAATACCTAATCTATTTCCATATTTCCACAGCAGTATGATAGATAGTGGAAAGAATGTCATAAAGTTTCAGGATCAAGAATTGGACCAAATATTAACTAACACCCTAATTAACCAATCTAGGGATTTAAAGCCTGATTTATATGAAAGTTTACAGGAGTATATGGTGGAAAATATACCCTATGTTGGGCTATATTTTATAAATAAGGGCTTACTAGTAGATACCAAGATAAAGGGAGACTTAAATCCCAATTTCAATAATATATATAATGGAATAGAAAATTGTTTCGTTAAAGAAAAAAATGACTAACTTATTAGCATATTATTTAATAATAATGGGTGGTTTTAATAAAATTGGTTAATTTGTTAATATCTTGACTTGCAAAAATATATGTAAAGTTTATAATTATATTGTATGATAAATTTTTATCTAGTTATTTGTTTATAATTTAATTTAAAAAGAGCAGGGGTGGCGGAACAGGTAGACGCACCATCTTGAGGGGGTGGCGGTGAACAACCGTGAGGGTTCGAGTCCCTTCCCCTGCACCATTTTAAATTAAGCTAATTTTAGCAAGTTGTATACTTTTTTAACAATAAATGTTATAATGTTTTTTGGTACACAGCTCAATGAAAATTGAGCTTATTATATAATTATTTACTATAAACTAATAAAGAGGTGGAATTTGTATGAGTCTTGAAAATCTCACTTTCAAGGGCGGAATCCATGTACCAGATCGTAAGGAATTTACTCAAGATAAATCCATAGAGAAAGCTCAAGAACCAAATGTAGTAAAAATTCCCTTACATCAACATGTTGGAGCACCTTGCAAAGCTTTAGTTAAAGCTGGTGACACAGTAAAAGTTGGTCAAAAAATTGGTGATTCAGAAGCATCACTAACAGTACCAGTTCACTCAAGTGTATCTGGTGAAGTAAAAGCTATTGAACAATTATATACCCATGATGGCTATAGGGTAGATTGTGTAGTAATCGAATCAGATGGTTTAAATGAAATGGATGAATCAGTTAAGCCAAAGGCAAAATTGGAAGATCTAACTAGAGATGAAATACTAGAAATTATTAAAGAAGCAGGTATTGCAGGAATGGGTGGAGCAGCCTTTCCACTACATTCTAAGATGTCTACTTCTTTAGAGGCAAAGGTTGATACAATAATATTAAATGGTTCAGAATGTGAACCTTATTTAACATCTGACCATAGGATGATGGTAGAGCATCCTGAGAAGGTAATCTTTGGCTTGGAAGTATTTATGAAATACTTTGGCTTAGATGAAGGGTACATAGCAGTAGAAGATAACAAACCAGATGCTATTTCTGCTTTAAGGAATGCTTCCCAAGGTAAAAATATTAAAGTTGCAAGTCTAAAGACAAAATTCCCACAAGGTGAATCCTATAGAATCGTAGATGCTGTTACAGGAAGAAAGGTTCCACAAGGTGGACGTTGTAAGGATGTTCAAGTTTTTGTTAC
>JAAYLY010000232.1 GCA_012521625.1 Tissierellia bacterium
TATTCTTTACTTATTGCCTATTATACATATTCGTTATAAAAATATCAATTTAAAATAATTAACTGTTATAAAAATAATTTAAAGGATTTTATTTTATATAAATAATCCTTAATATGGTATAATATAATATTAGTTAATATTTGAAAGGTTGATTCGATTTGGTAATAAAGTTATCTAGCTTAAAGGAAACTGAAGAATTTGGAATAAAATTAGGTAAATTATTGAAATCTGGAGATATAGTCTGCCTAAACGGGGATTTAGGTGCAGGCAAGACTACTATGACCAAATCCATCGGTCTTGGCCTAGGTGTAGATGAGTATATAACCAGTCCCACCTTTACCCTGATTAACATGTATAGGGGGAGGACGGTAGTCTACCATTTTGACGTTTATAGACTGGAAGAAGTAGAGGAATTATATGATATAGGTTTTGATGAATACTTCTATGGGGATGGGGTCTGCATTATCGAGTGGGCAGAAAAAATCGAAAAGCTTTTACCGGAAGAAAGGTTAGATATTTATATAGAAAAGGGTAATAATCCAGATGAGAGGATACTTCATATAAGCGGAAGTGGAAATAGATATCTAGAGATAGTTAAGGAGTTGAAATAATTGAAGGTATTAGGTTTAGATACATCTACTATGATGGCTACTTGTGCCGTTATCAATGATGAAAGATTATTAGGGGAATTTTCCTTAAATCAAGACATGACCCATTCCGAAAGGTTAGTTCCCATGATAAAGGAGATCTTAGATAATTTAAATATGAAGGTAGAGGATATAGACCTGTATGGGGTGGCCATAGGGCCTGGTTCTTTTACGGGCCTGCGTATAGGAGCGGCTACCATCAAGGCCTTTGCCCACCTATTTGACAAGCCAATGGTAGGAGTTTCAAGCCTGGAAGCCTTGGCCTATAATCTTCCCTTTAATGAGATCGTTGTTCCTATGATAGATGCCAGGAGGAATAGGGTATATACAGGAATCTATACCTGGGAGGATAGGGAGTTGAAGGAACTTTTAGCCCCCTGTGTTTTACCCATAGATGAATTGATCATAAGGTTGAAGGATTTCGATAGCGTAGTTGTCAATGGTAATGGAACATTAATCTACAGGGAGATACTAGAAGAAAGGCTTGGTAAGCAGGTAAGCTTTGCTCCCCTAGGCCTTAACAGCTGTAAGGCATCCAGCATCTGTGAATTAGCCAGGATAAAATATGAAAAGGGTCAGCTAGACGATTACTTTACCCTAGCTCCTGAATATTTAAGGGAATCCCAAGCCCAAAGGCAGCTTAGAGAAAAGGAAAAGGAAACTTCCTAAGGAGGCAGTTATGGATATCAGGGTACGAGAGATGAAGGAAGATGATGTGGACCAGGTAGTTGAAATAGAGCGGGAGGCTTTTACTACCCCTTGGTCTAGGGAGGCTTTTATGGCTGAGGTCAATAAGAATAAATTGGCCAAGTATATGGTTGCTGAAGTGGATGGCAGGGTGGTAGGCTTCGGCGGTATGTGGCTAATTTTAAATGAAGCCCATATTACCAACATAGCTGTCAAGGAAGAGTACAGGGGGATGGGCGTAGGAAAGAGGATTTTGGAAAGCCTAATCTACTACTGTGCCCTTAAGAATATAGACAGTATGACCTTAGAAGTTCGGAAATCCAATATGGTGGCCCAAAAGCTCTATAGGAAATATGGTTTCGTGGAATACGGTGTAAGGTCTAACTATTATACGGATAATGGAGAAGATGCAATAGTAATGTGGAGAACTAATATTTTGAGGTGATTTAAGTGTTAACATTAGCAATAGAAACTTCCTGCGACGAAACTGCCTGTGCAGTCATCAAGGATGGCAGGGAAGTTTTGTCTAATATAATATCCTCCCAAATAGATGTCCATAGGAAATTTGGGGGAGTAGTACCTGAAATAGCTTCAAGAAAGCATATTGAAGCTATTAATAATATAATCCAAGAGGCCTTAGATGAGGCTAATTGTACTTTTAAAGATTTAGACCTAATAGGGGTAACCCAGGGACCAGGCCTAGTAGGTGCCTTATTAGTAGGTATTTCTACTGCCAAGGCCCTAGCCTACGGCTTAGACATCCCCCTAATAGGGGTTAATCATATTGAAGGCCATATTTGTGCCAATTATATAGAACATAAGGATTTGGAACCTCCCTTTACCTGCTTGGTAGTATCCGGCGGCCATACCTACCTTTTAAATGTAAAGAGCTATGTGGATTATGAACTGGTAGGGAGGACTAGGGATGATGCAGCAGGGGAGGCCTTTGACAAGGTGGCCAGGGCACTAGGACTGCCTTATCCAGGAGGTCCCCATATAGATAGGTTGGCCAAAATTGGAGATAAGGACAGCATTCCCTTCCCAAGGGTATATCTAGAGGATGGGTCCTATGACTTCAGCTTCAGCGGCCTTAAAACTGCAGTATTAAATTACCTAAACCAAATGAAGCAAAAAGGTGAAGAGATAATAGTTGAAGATGTGGCAGCTAGTTTCCAGCAGGCAGTCTTAGATGTATTGGTGGATAAAGCCTTTAGGCTGGCCAGGGAAACGAGCTCTAAGAAAATCGTCATAGCCGGTGGGGTTGCAGCCAATGAAGGCCTTAGGAATATGTTGGAAAGCAGGGGAGAGGAGGAAGGTATAAGGATATACTATCCTTCCAGGATCCTCTGCACGGATAATGCAGCCATGATTGGTTCTGCAGCCTACTACCACTATATAAATGGGGAAAGATCCGATTTAAGTCTAAATGTGGAACCAAACTTAGGTTTAAATTGACCCTTATCAACATTTTTCTCTACAAATTATTAACAGCTAGAAATTGCCTTTACCATAATAAACTGTGGATAATGTGGAA
>JAAYLY010000233.1 GCA_012521625.1 Tissierellia bacterium
GTTACTGCCATAGTCGAAAATTGTATGAAAGAAATTTTTCCTACAACTTGATAAATATTTAATAAAGTTGTATAATAAATCATGCTAAATAATTCTTAAAGGGGGATTAAGATGAGAAAGCACATTGCTCTAGGATTAGTAATAGTATTATTAGCAACAGCATTAGTAGGCTGTGGAAGCAAGGATGCTGGTTTAAAGGATGGTACATATACTGGTGAAGCTCAAGGTATGAGTACTGTGAAAGTATCAGTAACAGTAACTGATGGCAAGATCTCTGATGTTGAAGTAGTTGAACATAATGAGACTGAAGGCTTCTGTGAACCAGCTATCGAACAAATACCAGCTGCTATCGTTGAAAATAATTCAACAGATGTAGAAGCAGTATCTGGCGCAACTGTAACAAGTGAAGCTATTAAAGAAGCTGTTAATAATGCTTTAGAACAAGCAAAATAATATTTAAGCCCCGTTTTAATAACGGGGTTAAATTTTTTTATCAAATTAAAAGCTAAGCTGTTAAAAAGTCGACCTAAAAGCTTTATAATATAATCCAATAAATAAAAAAATCCTGGTAGCTAGTTAGGGCTAGAAAATAACATTATTTTTTTACTTATTGGTCTTAAAATTTTCTTCTTCCTTGCTATCTTCCTTAACTACTTCCCTCAACTCATTGGCAGTTTTATTAGCATGGGTCCTAAATTCGTTTATTGTTTTTCCTAGAACTCTACCAAGTTCAGGAAGCCTGGAGGGGCCAAAGATCACCAGTGCTATAAGCAGAATTACTAATAACTCACCTGTCCCTATATGCATTAAATACACCTCCTAAGAAATAAAGAATTTTAGAAAAACGAGGTTTTAACCTCGTTTTTCTAATTATCCTAAAGTTTCATTAAGTAGTTGGATGGTCTTTTTCAATACATCAGCTGTAACTCCTGCACAACGGGCCTTTCTCCTATGGTCGCCGTAGGCAACCCCTTCAGCTGCCATAAATTTACCTACTGAATCCTCACAAAGAATTGATTCAGCTATTGTGTGGGTTAGATTTAAGTTTTCAGGTTGGTATTGTGGGAATTCAAAAGTCTTATACCAATTGAATAATTCATTGACCAATTTTTTAGATGTGTCTACATCTGTAACCATACCAATACAAGTGGCAGCTACACCTAAGGCACCGCATAAGGTTCCTTGACCATATCCTGAAGCTGCATAAGTAAAGGCTGCAGTTGGAATCTGGTCGTATGGATATCCAACTTCCTTTGCTAAATAGCCGAAGAACCCTTCGGCAACACCAACGCCTCAGCCACCCTTTTCGAAATATGCATTATATCCGTATTCAGCGGCTTTTGTAGGGTCCAGCTTCTTGTATTTAAATGGATGTGCAGGTATACCCTCAGCTGAGCTGGCAGTCTCCTGAGCACAGCCTGTTAACAATCCGGTACCTAGGATTGCCGCGCCAGCAAGAGTCGTTCCCATACCTTTCAGGAACTCTTTCCTAGTTATTTGCTTTTCAGCCATTAATTCTCCCCCTTTATGATGTAAGTAGTTAAAGTGTAAATATAGATTACACAACTAAATTAATTATATATTTGCTTTTATTTAATGTCAAACATTTAACGTTAAATATTTGTTAAAGATAATATTAATTTTTCAGGGAAATTTCATTACTTGACAGTGAAAAATTAAGTGCTATACTATAATTAAATGAGGAAATTGCATAATTAACTTTTTTAATCAAGGTAAAAAAGAGTACTTTAAGGGTATAGCCGTAATTAGAGCTTGAGCACCAGTTCATCCCGTGTGGACAATCACACCGTCCTAGGGCATGAGGGCATCTAAATTTTAAATAATTTCCATCTTTGCCCCAGTAAACTAA
>JAAYLY010000029.1 GCA_012521625.1 Tissierellia bacterium
GACTGGTTGTCCTTCAAGCTTAACTTGCTAATGCTATATTTTACCCTAACATCCTTCCCATCTATCTTCCAAATATCCACCAAATCCTTATTGTCCGTATCAGTTAGGTTTATATTGGGAATGATATCAAAGATGTTCCTGTTGATGATCCTCTGGCTGGAGATATTTAGTTTTAAACTATCTAGGGCCTTGCTGTTAATATGTATGATTTCATTATGGGAATTTAGGATGATGATACAGGTATTTAGGCAGTTGATTATTTCATTAACATCTGCCAAGTCGCTTATGAGCTTATTGGTTACCTTTATATTGTAAATCTCACCTTCTACTATGGCGGCGGTTTCCTTTAATAGCTTAAAATATTCGTCCCTTCTAAACCTCATGTTGTTAGCCTGCTCGGCATCGAAGGAGGCAAAGCTGATTACACCGATAACCTTATCCTCCAGCTTTATAGGGTAGGACATGTTAGCAGATTCTGAGCAGTTATCCTTATTAGAGCAATTTGAACAATGCTCCCCCTTTGTTAGGTTTACTATAGGCTCACCTGTTTCCACCACCTTAGCAAAGAGGGAATCCTCAGCACAGTTTTCGTCCAACTTATTATAAAAATCCCCTGTACCCACTATTCTAGTTAGATTGCTGTCGGCTATGGCCACTTCCACATCCATCACAGAGGCCATGGTCTCAGCCAGATTTTGCATCTTGTTTTTTATCAATCTTAAGTAGGACATAGTATCACCTAACTTCTGCCCTCAAAGCTTTCATTACACTTAGGACATCTGATAATGAGCCTACCCTTACCCCTAGGGACTCTAATATCCCTATTACAGCCTGGACATTTAAAGAATTTATGGGTCTTAAGGGACTTAAGCTTATATACATTCTTATTAAGTTTTGCCTTAATGGGATTCCACCAATTTAAGAATTTCATATTTTCTTGATAGCGTTTATTGATGTTTTTAGAAAACATCCTGTAGTAGCTGATAAAGATGAGAAGTGTGGTTAAATATCTCAAGGCAGGAAGCTTTAAAAATAGGTTTAATATTAAGAGTAATATACTGACTAAAATTAATCCATTGGATAGTTGGTCCACACCATACCTACCATACATAAATTTTTTCAACCAATTCATAGACCAGCCTCTTTCTATAAAAAATGGTACACCCGAGAGGACTCGAACCCCCAACACTCTGGTCCGAAGCCAGATGCTCTATCCAGTTGAGCTACGGGTGCACACTTTATTCTAACTATAGTATATAACAATTTTTTCTTTCTTTCAAATATCTTTCTTTAAAGATTTAATTGAAGCTAATATTTAGGCTGGTATTTAATTGAAGATAAAAACACAGAGGCCACCATACCCTAGTGTATAGTGACCCCTGCGTTCATCTTATGTATTGGTGCGGGAGAGAGGACTTGAACCCCCACGTCAAAGACACTAGATCCTAAGTCTAGCGCGTCTGCCAGTTCCGCCACTCCCGCAGGTGGTGACCCATCCGCGACTCGAACGCGGGACACCCTGATTAAAAGTCAGGTGCTCTGCCGACTGAGCTAATGGGTCATATGGGGTGGATGATGGGATTCGAACCCACGACCTCCAGAGCCACAATCTGGCGCCCTAACCAACTAGGCCACATCCACCATGTTCTTCATTTGGAGAACTCGTGCTGACAATATAAAAGTATAGCAGCTTTCATTTATAAAGTCAACACTTTTTTTAAAAAACTGTCAAAATTTCTGTTTTTATGTCCTCAGCCAGTTCAATAAGGCCAAATGTCTTCTTTAAAGACCCACCCCTTGGGTAGGATGGACTGCCTGGATTCATAATTATTAGATCATCGTGGGCTAAATTAACTGGTATATGGGTATGGCCAAAGAGGGCAATATCTGCCCCCAACTCCAAGGCCTTATAATAGAGCTTATTTATATTAAACCTTACCTGAAATAAGTGGCCATGGGTTAAAAAGATCTTCTTCCCCTCTAATTCAATAAGTTCATAGTCCTTGTAACTAGAGCTTAAATCTCCATTTCCCCTAACTATAACAGCAGGTAGACCCAAGGCTTTAGATATCTTCTCCCCATCCCCTACAAAATCACCTAGATGGATTAAAAGATCCATCCTTTCCATAGAGGACAGGGTTTCTATAATTCCCTTATTATGGCTGTGGGTATCGCTAACTACGGCTATCCTCATCCGCTTCACCTTTAAATAATTTCCTCATTAAATCCTTCATACCCTCTAGGGCCTTTGCACGATGGCTTATCCTGTTCTTTACTTCCTCCCCTAATTCTGCAAAAGTTTTATCGTATCCAAGGGGCACAAACAAGGGGTCATAACCAAAACCATTATTTCCCCTTTTTTCATCAATTATATACCCACTACATTCTCCCTTAATAGTATAAATTTCCTTATTTTCCGTTATTAGGGTTATAACCGTCATGAATTTTGCAGTCCTATCTTCCAAGGGGATGTTTTTTAGTTCTTCCAATAATTTCTCAATATTCCTTATATCATTGCCCTCTTCTCCAGCATACCTGGAGGAATGGACACCTGGGGCACCATCTAAGGCATCTACAAATAGGCCTGAATCGTCGGCCATAACCATATAGTCTACCCTATCCGCCAGGGCCCTGGCCTTTTTCAAGCTGTTTTCTTCTAA
>JAAYLY010000234.1 GCA_012521625.1 Tissierellia bacterium
GCTGGTCCTTCTGGTCCTGGTGGTCCTTGCTCACCAATCGGTCCTTGAGGTCCTATTGGTCCTTGAGGTCCTGCTGGTCCTTGTGGTCCCATTGGTCCTTGTGGTCCTGGTGGCCCTGGAGGTCCTGGTGGTCCCGGTGGTCCCATCGGTCCTTGTGGTCCTGGTGGCCCTTGCCAGCAATAACCCCAACCCCATGGATACCTTTTACACTTTCTTCTTGGGTACCATGGCCTAGGTGGGCAATAATAGCCATAATATCCTTGGACATCATATGGGTCATACATATCATCTACGAAATATAAGTTTTCGGTACCCGAACTTCTTGGTATAACATAAGAGTTGGATCTATAATCATTAGCCATACTTGCCATACGCTCCTTCCTTAATATTATAATATTATCTTAGTTATTGATAATATATGAAGAAGGGAGACAAGGTGTGACAAGCTTTTGGAAAATTTTTGTAAAAATATATAAATTAATAAAAGATAATTGATATAAAAAATCCATAGGAAAGCTCCTATGGATTGCTAGATCTCCATATCCTTTTTATCATAGATAAAAAAGCTAGCTGCAATAGTTAAAACCATGATGATTATGGCTGCAACTAAAAATTTCCTCTCCCAGCCATATCTAACTAGGTCCATGGGAAGGACATAGTCGAAGGGGGATAGGAATCTTAATAGCTCCAATTCCTCCTTAAGCCTACTTACTACTCCAACTATATAGCTAAAGAAGAAGATTCCTATGGAAATAGAAGTGGTGCCCACCTTTGGCTTTAGGATGGATGATAAGAAGAAGCCTATTGAAAAGTATGTATAGGCAACTAAATAAATCCCAAGGAAGACTTCCTTAATCCCCATAATCAAATTTATTAAATCATAGTCTTCAGGCTTAAAAAAGATAGAAACGGCTATGGTAAAAAGGCCTATAATAAAAATACTTTGAAATAATAGGTAGGCATTGCTTAAAAGCTTAGTAAGTACTATCTTATTTCTACAAACCGGCTGGGCATAAAGGAATTCTATAGTCCCTTCTACCTCTTCTGATAAGAGGGCATTTATACCCAGTATTAAGGCATAGACGCCTATTGCCATGGAAATGTATTGGATTGTATAGGCCAAATACTGCATGATGTTGGTAAAGTCCACCATATTATCTAAGCCAAAGGCCTCCATCAGGCCTTCTGGAAAAGCATCTAATTTGGTAAAGACTATCTCCTGGATATCGCTATTTTCCATACTAGGAAAAAGAGACATAAAGAAGATGATGATTCCACTACAAACTAGGGCCCACAGTAGGGAGGATTTAATACTCCTCCTAACCTCAAATTTGATAATATTCATCTATTCACCATCCCCCTCATAGTATTTTAAGAAAGTATCCTCTAGATTTTCTTTTCTAATGGATAGGTCCTCAACTTGATAACTAGATATAGCCTTTATAAACTTATCAATATCTCCCCTGTATTTAAACTTATAATGATCTTCCTCCGAAAGGATTATATCATCAGCAAAGCCTTGGATTAATTCCTTTGGAATATTTCCCTTAAGCTCTATTATCCTACCAAATTCACTTAGCTTGGCTTTTAAATCTATAGTATCTACTATCCTACCATCCTTAATGATAGCCACCCTATCACACAAGTTGCCTACCTCTACCAGGTTATGGGAGGAAAGGAATATGGTCTTTCCTTGATTCTTCATATCCATTAAGATTTCAAACAGGGTCTTCTGCATCAGTGGATCCAGCCCGCTAGCAGGTTCATCTAAGATTAACAAGCTGGGATTACCTAAGAGGGCTTGGGCTAGGGCAACCTTCTTCTTATTGCCCAAGCTCAACTCAGCCATCTTCTTATTTAAATCTATATCTAGTAATTGGATTAGCTTCCTAAGCTGTTCATCGCTGGAGTCTTTTTTAAAGCTCTTGGCATAATCCAATATATCTTTAACAAAGACCTGACCGTAATATTTGATTTCACTAGGAACGTACCCAGTAAACTCCTTAATGGCCTTGCTATCTGTGACTATATCCCGCTCTAATATGTAGCCCCCACCCCTAGTGGGGTAGATGAAGTTAAGTAAGGTCCTAATTAGGGTAGATTTACCAGCCCCATTGGGACCTATAAAGCCAAAGATCTCCCCTTCCTTAACCTTTAAATTTACATCTATTATCCCCCTGTTTTTCCCATAATACTTAGTTAGATTTACCGTCTCTATGGCATACATGAATAAATCCCCCTTATTAGCTCTATTATAACATATGTGGAGTTAAGAATAATCTTAAAATCCTATGGTTTTACTTAAGCCATCATAGGCTAGGCTAGTATTGGCAAAACTCTCCCTAGCATTGTGGATAAATTCACTAGGTTCATCCATACTTGGGCTGAAGTGGGTTAGGATCAATTCCTCTACCTGGCCTTCAAGGGCCAATTTAGCTGCCTCCCTAAAGGTCATATGTTTATTCTTTATAGCCTTATGTAAATCAGCATCATCCCCATAGCTACCTTCACAGATGAAGAGCTTTGATTTATTAATAAAGTCTACTATTCCACCAACTGGCCTACTGTCTGTAATATAACTTATCTTGATACCAGACCTCTCCTCTCCTAAGACCAGTTCGGGACAATACTCCCTATCTTTATAAGATATGGTCTCCCCGTTTTGAAGCCTTTTCCAAAAATTTTTAGGAATATCATATTCCTCTGCCTTCTCCACTAAAAACTTAGGCCTCCTATTTAAGGTTAAACTGTATCCCAAACATTCAGTGGAATGGTCTAGTTCTAAAGTATCTATTGTGAGGTTTTCCTTATACTTATCTAGCTTTTCCTGGAAAAGCAACCTATCCTCTTCAAGCCTAAAGATCAGTGGCCCACCTCCCCCCTCTATTATCCTAACAGGAAAGGGCAGGTTTGGAACTAAAAATAAGATTTTATCCATAAAGTTCCTAAAACCCCTAGGCCCAATAAGGGTAACCATTTCCGTCCTCTCACTATTTCCCATGGTGGATAAAAGGCCTGGTAGGCCATATAGGTGGTCACCGTGAACATGGCTTATGCAGATAATATCTATGGTTTTAAAGCCAGTCTTAAACTTCCTCATGGCAACCTGGGTTCCTTCCCCACAATCAAAAAGTATCGTCCTCCCCCTAAAGCTTATCAGTAGAGAGGATAGGTGCCTATTTGGCATAGGCATGCCTCCACCAGAACCTAAGAATCTAATATCCAGCATCTTAATCACCAGCTTTTATTTATCTATTTACTTATATGTCCCTTACTTAAATCTTTGTCCATAAAAATACCATATTTGTCCATAACTATAACATAAGAAAAATCTATATCAATATTTATACCAAAAAAATTCCCCTTTAAGGGGAATAAGGGGAATATTCTATATGGTCCATTGATCATGGATGATGGCAACTAGATACCATTGGCCATCTAATTCTTCAAAAACTAATCTTAAACTACGCCAGTCCATACCCTCATATTTGGGGTCTATTTCTTGGAAGTGTAATTCGATAAATCTTGCTTCTGGATAAACTTCTCCTATATTGTTTACAGTATTACCCTGTCCAACCCTTACATTATTTCCGATTAGCTGTGGATTGGTAAAGTCTTCGTCGAAGATGAACTGGTCATAGTATTCATCGAAGGTCAATTCTATAGGTTCCCCTGAGCCATCGTAAGCACCCCAGGTATAACCACTATCATCATCTGCTAACCCTGCCACTTCTTCAGCTGAGAAGACTAGATGATTTTCAACGTCTATATAACCATAAGGGCTAAATCTTAAACCCTTATCAGGATGGACATAATTGGATAATCCTTCCATATCCTTTTCCTTCAATAGTTCTAATACATCAACTGTAGTAGCCAAAAGGTTGTCGGAACCTACTTCATCCTTTTCTTCCCTTAGGGCTTCTAATTCCGCCTCCAGTTCAGCAATCCTATCGTCCTTTTCCTTCAATTGGGCTTCTAAATCACTATTGCTAGCTGGACTGCAGCCAACTAAGGCTATGGATAAGGCAGCAATAATTATTAATAACTTCATATATCTCCTCATAACTGACTCTCCTTTACATAGGTCTATATCATATATAATTATAACCCCAACATCCATTAATTAATCGTCAAATTGTTTACAGTATGTTTACAAAACCATTACAATACAACTTCTCAAAAGTTTAAATCTAATCCCTAGTGGTATAACATAAATGATTGAA
Organism: Tissierellia bacterium; assembly: GCA_012521625.1. Classification (GTDB taxonomy): domain Bacteria; phylum Bacillota; class Clostridia; order Tissierellales; family Tissierellaceae; genus JAAYTL01. Next base: position 4,224 of record JAAYLY010000234.1, read on the forward strand.
GAAAAGGAGCTGATGGTATGACGGTTAAAATAGCAGAATCCGCCAGATTAATTGGAAAGGTCCGCTTAGGCCAAGGGGCCTATATAGCCCAGGGCAGCATCTTAAGGTCCATAGAAGATTCTATAAGCATACATAATAACAGCTGGGTCTTGGAAAACTCCGTCCTCATAGGCACTCCCACCCAGCCCTTAAGGGTGGGGCAGAAGACCATATTTGGCCATAAGTGTGTTGCCATAGGCGCTCAAATTGGGGACCTTTGCGAAATAGGCAATGGAACCATAATACTTCCAGGTGCAAAAATAGGAAACTACTGCATCCTGGGAGAAGGTACCCTTATACCTGAAGGGGCAGTAATTCCAGACGAATCAGTTGTAGTTGGAAGGCCGGCCAGGATTCTTAGGAAGGTCACCCAAGGGGACAAGGCTATGATAAAGAGTTTAAGAGGAAATGATGTAACTCTGAAGGAATTGGAAGAATATATATTTGAAAATATGGAGGGAGAAAATATGGGGAAGTTATATGAATACAAGGATAAATATCCTAAGGTGGCTGAATCGGCATACCTATTCGATACAGCAGAAGTTACTGGCGATGTAATAATAGGTGAAAACTCTATTATAGCATCTGGTGTTAAAATAATTGGGGACTCCCATGGTCCAGTTAGAATTGGAAATAACGTCCAAATCCTAGAGAATACTGTACTCCACCTACTGCCTGATAATCAATTGATTATTGAAGATAATGTCATCATAGGGCCAGGCTGTATCATCCATGGAACCACCATAGGTGAAGGGTCCGTCATAGAATCGGGAGCAATCATCTGCGACTATAGCAAATTAGGCAAGAATACCCTAGTTAAATCAGGCAGCCTTGTTAAGCAGAGGAGCCAGTTTGAAGACAATGCTATCCTTTTAGGTTTTCCAGCAAAAGAGGTAGGCCGGGTGGAAGGAAGGCTAGAAAAGCCAGAATGGGCCATAGAATTATAAGAAAGTCGAATATTTAATAAAAATTGTATCCATATAAAAACTACATGCATATATATAAACTAATTTTATAAGTGGGGTGGAATATGTTTGAAATAAGAAAGATTAAGCCAATAGATACTTATGAAATCAGACACAGGGTACTACGCCCCCATCAAAACTTTGAGGCTTGTAAATATGATACGGATTATATGGAAGGTTCCTTCCATCTGGGGGCCTTTTATGGGGATAAGCTAGTAAGCATTGCATCCTTCTGCTTGGAGAAGCATCCCGCTTTTCCCTTTGAAAAGCAGTATAGACTAAGGGCCATGGCTACCCTGGAAGAATATAGGACGAAGGGGGCTGGTAGGGCTCTAGTAAAAGAGGCAGAAGATATAATTAAGGGACAGGGGATTAATTTTTTATGGTGTAAAGGCAGGACTAGTGTACAAGGCTATTATAAAAGACTAGGATTTAAACCCTATGGTGAAGTCTTCGACTACCCTCCCATCGGCCCTCATATAATCATGTATAAAGGGTTATAAAACTCATATTCCTTTACCCTTCTCTCAGCATTTTCATAGATTACTTCTGGATAATCTAAATATTTTAAAATATCTAGGGGTCCAGGGGACCCTTTCTTAAATCTATACTAATAGTTTACATCTCCTTACCCCTGTAGATTCTATAACTAATACTGATGGATAAGATTAGGACAAGTCCTAGAAGTAATGGAGATAGATATAATAAGCCCTTTAAGTCTTCTAGACTTGGTAAATTTACCCCCATTTTATCTAGGATGTATATTATCCCAATGGGAATAAAGAGGGTGCCAAACATCAAAAGCCTAGCATGTTCTACTCCAAATTTATATATAAGGGGCAAATTGACAGACAAATAAACAAGGCTTGCCAAAAATGCTATATAGGCATCTAAAGATATATCTAGAATAGTGGATAGGCCAATAAGGTCTCCCCTTAGGCTGGTTACCAATAATGCACAGAATCCGGCGGTTAAGGCAGATATAAGAGACAATAACAGCTGCAAAATATACTTGCTCAAGACCATTTGACGACGGGTTACTGGCATGGTTAAGGCATAGATATCCCACTTGGCCAAGTCATCGTATACTATTGAAGAAATGGCCATAGAGCTCATTAGAAACACACTCATTACCATAAGCATAGCTATATTACCAGTGGCATAGCTGAATATGCTGTAGGCTAATATAAATATTATAAAGGTGTTAAGGCTTCTTCTTAAATTATAAATATCCTTTAGGATTAAACCCTTCAATTTTTCTCCCCCCTAATATGAAATAGCATTATATCCTCTAAATTAGCGTCATCCATGACCCAATCCCTATATTTCAACCTATTCTCCCTCTTATTCCTAATCAAGACTTCACAACCAAAACTATTCCTCCTGTATCCCACTATGTCCTCTTTATCAATTAGCTGGAACTGATCTGTACCGCATTTGATAATGCCATAGTAGTCCAACATCTCTTCCTTAGATTGGCTGAAGATTAGACCGCCATTGTGGATAAAGGTTATATAGTCGGCTATCTTATCTAAGTCGCTGGTTATATGGCTTGAAAAGAGTATAGCCCTTTCTTCATCCTGGATAAATTCTAAGAAGATATCTAAGATCTCATTTCTAACTATTGGATCTAGGCCGGAGGTCGGTTCGTCTAGGATCAATAGTTGCGGCTTATGGGATAAGGCTGCAGCTATGGATAACTTTATCTTCATCCCCTTAGAAAATTCCTTAATCTTCTTATCAGCTGGTAGCTTAAATCTATTTAGATATTTAAAATAAAGGGCCTCATCCCATTTATTATAGATATTTTTCATAATCTTAGATACTTCAGTAGACTTTAGGTTATCGTGGAAGTTGCTTTCACCTAATACTACACCTATGCCCTCCTTTAAAGCCGGGTCATTCTCTATATTATCTAGGCCAAATATCTGGATGCTGCCTCCATCCTTCTTGATTAGATTGAGGATTAATTTGATAATGGTGGTTTTACCTGCTCCATTTTCTCCTACAAGGCCCATAATACAGCCTTTAGGTAACTGAAAGCTTACTTCCTTTAAGATAAATTCCCCATAATCCTTGGTTAAATTTTCAATAGTCAATATATTTTCCATCCTACTCCTCCTCATAAAGGGTTTTTAAAATATCCATAAGCTCATCTAGGCTTATATCACTGCTCTTGGCTATATCTACGCTTTTTTGAAGATGGTCTTCCACCCTTCTTAACTGCTCCTCCCTGATAAATTCTAAATTTTTCTTGGCCACAAAACTTCCCCTACCGGTGGCAGTTACTATAAAGCCATCTCTTTCTAACTCCTCATAGGCCCTCTTGGTAGTTATGACGCTTATTCTAAGCTCTTGGGCTAGGGCTCTCATGGAGGGTAAAGCATCTCCTTCCTTCAAATGACCGCTGATTATTAAATTTTTTATCTGACTTGCAATCTGTTCATATATGGGTTTCTTGCTCGAATTGCTGATTATGATATTCATACCTTCACCTATTCGTAATTATTGTATATATAGTATATATACAATATACTAGGTCGTAATATCTATGTCAATATATTTTAATCAATATATTTTAATGCTATAAATAATTTTTTTAACCCCAGGAACACTAAAGCTCAAAAAGATAAAAAAGGGCAGGATATCGTCAAAATACATCCTGCCTTAAAAAATTTAATATTATATTATTAAACTAAATATTATAATTTTTATATTATTAATAAATATATAATTTTAATATTATTAAAGAATAGATTTCATTTAGGCCATTTTATTTAACCCCATTTAAGATTACATCCTCATATACAAAGAGGGCTGGAGCACCTCCTGTATGTATAAATAAGATCTTATCTGTCTCCTTAAAATAACCCTGCCTTATTAAATCCAGCATTCCATCTAGGGCCTTTCCTGAATATACTGGGTCAGCTAAAATCCCTTCCGTCCTTGCTAGGAGTTGAATGGCATCCACCATGCCCTGGGTTGGGATGCTGTAGCCTCCTCCTACATAATCATCATATACTACTACATCTTCTTCCTTAACAGGATTTTCTATCCTAAGCTTTTCACATACTTTAGTGGCCAGGTTAAATACAAGCTCCCTTTGATAGGGCGTCTGCCATTAGGAACTCCAGCTTCCTAGTTTTATTCCCCCCCATGGTTAAGCCTAATAGGTCGTCCCTCTTTATATAGATCTTAGGCCCTCCCATTAGCTTAGATAAATTTGGTAAGAATTCAATAGGCGTCTTGTAACTTGTATACCGCCTTCTTGGAAATTGAGCTAGATTCATAAGATCTCCCCCTTTTATGCGTATATATCTATAATATCATAAGACATTAAATATTTTAAAAATTTTATTGACACCTTTTTGCTAAAGTGTTAATATAATGGCTAATAAATATTTTAGGCTGAAAAAAGAAAAAATTATTCTTGACATTATTAGTTTAAAGTATTAAAATAGTTTTTATATTAAATCCTAATTAATTGAAATTAAATCGAAAGCACTTAAAGGCTATGAGGGAGAGAAAGATATCTACCCTTATTTACAGAGAGTTGGGTTAGGTGAGAGCCAACAATAAGAAGATATGTAATATTCACTCCTGAGCTGATTCGTTAAACGAACAATCAAGTAGACGAATCCGAAGGCCCATCGTTATAGGGGATAGGACTGTTAGGTCTGAATGAGAGATGACATTTTTTGTCATAATTAGGGTGGTACCGCGGAAGTAAATCTTTCGTCCCTATAA
>JAAYLY010000003.1 GCA_012521625.1 Tissierellia bacterium
AAATCTTGCATTTCCCCTACCTCCTCTACCACCTTTAGCAATTACGTATTCCTGACCCTTCTCCTTTAAGTCTACTATAACCCTGCCTGTCTTAGCATCCTTTACTAGGGTCCCTAAGGGTACTCTAATTATTACATCCTGCCCGTCTCTTCCTGTCTGTTTCTTAGTCTTACCATCTTCACCGTTTTCACCGCTATAATGCCTCTTATATCTAAAATCCATCAGGGTCCTGATACCCTCATCAACTTTTAGAATGACGGAGCCACCATTACCCCCGTCGCCCCCATAGGGGCCTCCAGAAGGTTCATACTTTTCCCTTCTCCAAGCTACTATACCGTTACCACCTTTTCCGCCCTTTACGTAGATTTTGGCTTTATCTACAAACATACAATCATCATCCTCGTTTTCCTATATTCTAATTCTATTATAGATTATACCAAGTAAAGTAATTATTCTATAAATAGTATATCAATTTTATTACTTTATATTTCAATTGTCTAGATTATTAAGCTAAAAAATAAAACAAAAGCTTGCCTACAGGCAAGCTTATTTTATGCTAATTCTTCTACGGGATAAACACTTACTTTCTTTCTATCCCTACCCATTCTTTCAAATCTTACTATACCGTCAACAGTTGCAAAAAGGGTGTCATCTCCACCTTTTTTAACGTTAGTTCCTGGGTGAATCTTTGTACCTCTTTGTCTAACTAGGATATTTCCAGCTAGGACAAATTGGCCGTCTCCTCTTTTTACACCTAATCTTTTAGCTTCACTATCTCTTCCGTTTCTGGAGCTACCTACTCCCTTTTTAGAAGCAAATAATTGTAAATTTAATTTAATCACCTTTTCCACCCCCTACTTTGAGAGTCACGTAAGTCGGATAACTATCTACTATAGACCTAATTCCTACTTCAAAAGTCTTCAGTACGATCTGACTACTTTCAAGACTATCCTTCTTTAGATTATTAGGTAAGTAAACTTCCAAAAAACCACTATCTTCATCTATCTTATAAGATAAGCTATCTTCAGCTATGCCACAGACTTTAACTAAGGCCATTAAGGCAGTCTGGGATAGGACTGATACTGCAGCGCAGACGATATCTTCGCCGTAGGATGCATAATTTGCATGTCCTTTAATTTCAAATCCTATTATATGATCTATATCTCTATAGATTTCAACCTGAATCATAATTAGCCAACTATCTTTTCGATTTTAACCTTAGTGTAAGGTTGACGATGACCTTTTTTCTTTCTATAGTTCTTCTTAGGCTTATATTTGAATACGATGATCTTTTTACCCTTACCTTGTTCTAAAACGCTAGCTTCTACCTTTACGCCTTCTAAGTATGGCTTACCAACTTGAAGATCACCATCTTTTGATAAAAGAAGCACTTTATCAAAAGCTACACTTTCGCCTACTTCTAGGTCTAACTTTTCAACAAATAGGGTATCTCCTTCTTGAACCCTATATTGTTTACCTCCTGTTTCTATAACAGCGTACATCTACGCCACCTCCTCTACCCTAGTCTCGCCAATATTAGGTGCTACGCTTGAAAACCTAAATTGAGCGGCTCTACACCAAAATAGTTTAACAAAAATAGCCTGCTTTGTCAACAAGGATTTTCCTTATATCTAACTTAAGGCCTTTTAGCTTGAATCCGCCCCCTACCTAAGCAGGTGGGACATTTGACAGATACTGAACTATCTAAAGTTGGCCTAATCCTTTTCCTAGTAATTTCTACTAAATTTAATTTAGTTATACCTACAATATTTGGCTTGTTCCTATCCTTCTTAAAGGAGTCTGCTAAAGTTGATAATACCATGTCAATATCTTCCTGCTCCCTCATATCTATAAAGTCTATTATAATAATACCACCTATATCCCTCAGCCTAATTTGCCTTGCAATCTCTTGGGCAGCTTCTAAATTGGTCTCTAATATGGTATCCCTTAAGGATAGGTTGCCAATGTATTTTCCAGTATTAACATCAATGGCCGTTAAGGCTTCCGTTTCATCTATTACAATATAGCCACCACTTTTAAGCATTACCTTCCTATTTAAGGCTTCTCCTATATCCTGCTTTATAGCTTCATAGTCTTCTGGCTGGAAGGATTCATCTAGGATAATCCTATTCTCCACTGAAAATGAGTAAAGATAGGCTAGGTGGATTATATGGTCGTATATTTCCTTATTGTTGACTATAATCTTATAATCCCTTTCATTGAAGGTATCCCTAACGATTTTATAGCTTAAATCCAATTCCTTATATATCAGCTTGGGGGTAGGCAAAAATCCCCTTTGGAGTTCAATCTTTCTGTAGATATTCAATAATTCTTCATATTCCTCCCTAAGGA
>JAAYLY010000235.1 GCA_012521625.1 Tissierellia bacterium
TCGGGAGGAATCGAACCCCCGGCCTACGCCTTAGGAGGGCGCCGCTCTATCCTACTGAGCTACGAGTGCAAGTTCCTTAATTATTGTACAATATTTCTTTTAGAATGTCAATAAAATTATATATAAATTATTCAGTAACAGATTTTTCCTAGAACTATATAATGTATTAAGTAGAAAAACTTCTTATGGAGGGATATAGATGTCAAATTATAGAAAGGATTGCAACGATAGCAGCTTACTGTTCTTCTTCCTATTACTAGCTTTAATCTTCTGCGACGGAGACCTATTCGGCAGAAGATATTAAAATAAAGGGAGGTTGCCTCCCTTTATTTTTATTAGTAAAGCCATTTTTCCACTAAGTAGTCAAAACTTGAACCAGTTACCTCCTCACAGACCCTTATAAAATCCTCCGTAGTAGCTATACGAAACTTATACTCTTCAAAATAGGAATTGAGTATGTCATAAAGGGCCTCTATTCCATAGTTCTCCCTTATATCATCTATGAATAGGGCCCCTTTTAAATAGACTAGGATGGAATAGTCCTCCCAACCCTTAAACTCTCCTAAGGGTCTTAATACCCTATCCCCTTCTAGGAGGAAGTTCTTGCCGTATTCATAACCCAGCTTTACATTGTAATCGAAGTATTCCTTAGCCTTTTCTTTACTATAGACTTCCCTATAATAGATGGTTTCAGAATAGGAGGCTAAGGCTTCGTCTAACCAGGCTTCCCTTATCTGATTGCTTCCCACTAATCCATACCACCACTGGTGGGCCGTCTCATGGACTATAACCTGTTCCAGTAGATCAGCTTGGGCATTTTTAAAATAGTCATGGGAGATAAATACTATGCCGGGATACTCCATACCAGAGGGAAACTCAGTCATCACCACCGAATAATAGCCATAGGGATATTGGCCGAATAGCTTGTTAAATAATTTAAGAGACCTTTTAGAATACCTTAAGCTATTATCTACCATATCAGGTATATGTTCCAGGTAATAAAGCTTAATTACGGTACCATCCACCTGGTCTTCAGCTATTTTAAAATCCTTACTAGCCACCAGGGCAAAATCCCTTATAAGCTTACCCTCTATTTCATATGTTTTCTTACCATCTACAATTTCCTCCCACAATATATTTCCGCTGCTAGCTATTACCACATCCTCATCTGTTATGACCTTAACTCTATAGTTGGCTATATCTGAATAGAAGGGGTCCCCGATATCATAGTAGGGATCTGTATTCCATCCATTTTCATCATGGACACAGAGGATGGGGTACCAGTTGCCTAAATTTATCACCCTATCTCCATAGCCAAACCTATCCATTGGACTTGGAAGCTTGCCCACATATTCCATATGGATATCTAGTACTTGCCCTTCTGCTAAAGGCTTATCTAAACTTATTTTTAAAATTGTATCATCTTCACCTAAGAGCTCATAGGCTAGTTCCCCATTATCTCCTTTTATGGTTAAAATCTCTATGTAACCCTCATCAAAGGTGGAGGTATCAATACTATCTTTAAATAATATAGGCAGGCTATCTATGGACTTAAAAGCATTAGGATATAGGTGAAAATATAACTCCTCTAGAACATCAGCCCTATGGTTTACATATCTTATACTTTGTTTTGCCCTGTAACTTTTCCCCTCATAATCTAGGTCTACTTCAATATCATAATAA
>JAAYLY010000236.1 GCA_012521625.1 Tissierellia bacterium
AAAGTATTGGAAGAAGATCCAGACTTTATTTTTGTACAGACTACTGGTTCCGACAAGGAAAAGGTATTAGAAAGGCTAAAAAAAGATGTGGAAGAAAATCCTGCCTGGAGCTCCCTAAAGGCAGTACAGGAGGATAGGTATATATTTCTACCCAAGGATTTATATATGTATAAGGCAAACCATAGGTATGCAGAAGCTTATGAAGGCTTAGCTAAAATACTTTATCCTGACGTTTTTAGATAGGAATATTGAATGGGAAGAAGGTGGATATATGCTAATAAGGGTAGAAAATCTTCATGTAAGTTACGGACAAAAGGAAGTATTAAAAGGTGTAAGCTTAAATGTAGAAAAGGGTCAAATAGTAAGTATAATAGGTCCTAATGGTTCAGGCAAGTCTACTTTGTTAAAGACCTTATCCAGATGTATAAAGCCTATGAAAGGCCAGGTTTATATAGAAAATCAAAATATATTTAAAATGCCTACTAAACTTGTAGCAAAGAAGATGGCCATTCTTCCCCAGATTAAAAATATACCTACTGATATCACAGTGGGGGAATTGGTGTCCTATGGTAGGTATCCTCACCTAAAATTTGGACAAAGATTGGAGAAAAAGGATTATGAAACAATAGATTGGGCTATTGAGAGGACTAGATTGGAAAAATTTAAAGATAGACATTTAATGACCCTATCCGGTGGAGAGCAGCAAAGGGCATGGTTAGCCATGTCCTTGGCTCAAGAACCGGAAATACTTCTATTAGATGAACCTACTACCTTTTTAGACATATCCTATCAGCTAGAATTATTAGAGTTAGTAAAGGAGTTGAACGAAACTCTAAGGCTGACAGTTGTAATGGTATTACACGACTTAAATCAAGCAGCCAGATTTTCGGATAATATATTAGTTTTGAAGGATGGACAGATATGGGAGTATAATAGCCCCAATATAATCTTGAATGAAAGATTGCTAAGAGATGTATTTAGGGTGAAGGGCCATATATATCAAGATGAAATAAACCGCTGTCCATACTTTATACCCTGTAGTGCAAAATGATAGAAAGATGAAATAAATGGAGGCATGGACAATAAAGGAATCATGTTTTAATCAAAGGGGTGAAACAATGAAAAGGTTATATGCTATAGGAACAGGGCCAGGAGATAAGGAATTATTGACTTTAAAGGCAATAAAAAGGATTAAGGAGGCTGATATAATCTTTGTTCCCCATAATAAGGGAAGAAATATGGCATTAGATATTGTAAAGGAATATGTGCAAGATAAAAAGCTGGTACTGCTAAATTTGCCAATGGGGAAGGTTACAAAGCAAGATTATACTGATGCAGCAAAAACAATCTATGATTTAATTCCAGAAGGTAAATGTGGGGCCTATTTAACCATAGGCGATCCAATGATATATAGCACCTTTATATATATCATGAAGGAACTAGAGAAGAGGAAAATTCAAGTAGACATTATCTCAGGGATCCCATCTTTTGTTGCAGCAGCTGCTCAAACAAAAATCCCATTGGCAGTAAAAGGGGATAAATTTTTACTGGTGGATGAATTTTGCCAGGAACTACTAGACGATATCAATTCATTATGCATATTAAAGACCTTACGAGATAAAAAAGCAATATTAGACTCATTAGAAGAAAAGGGTTTTAGTTATAAGTATGTAAAAAGGGTAAGCCTAGAAGAAGAAAATATACTTACTGACAAGGACAAGGAAGAAATAATAAATGACAAGGATTATATGACTCTAATATTAGGAAAGAAGAAAGATAATGCTTAATTTTATTTGATAATATCCAATTTTTAATTAAGTATTGAGAAAGCAATTGTGTCTAAGCGCGTTAGAAGGCAAGTTAAAGGAGGTAAGATATGGCTAAATTATATGTAATCGGTATAGGACCAGGGGGTAGGAAGCATATGACCTTAAAGGCCATAAAGACCATAAAGAAGTGCGATGTTATTGTTGGCTATACCCCTTATATAGAGTATCTAGGAGACTTAACTGAAGGGAAGCAAATCTATTCTACAGGAATGAAAGGGGAAATAGAAAGATGTAAACTGGCAATAAGAAAAACAAAAGAAGGCTATAATACTGCCATAATCTCTACAGGAGATGCTGGACTTTATGGTATGGCTGGACCCATATTGGAATTGATAGATGGAGAAATAGAGGTGGAGATAGTTCCAGGAGTTACAGCAGCTTTTTCTGCAGCCAGTGAATTGGGCGCACCTATTATGCATGATTTTGTCTCTATTAGCCTTAGTGATTTACTAACCCCTTGGGAGGTTATTGAAAAAAGAATCGTGAAAGCTGTAGAGGGGGATTTTGTAATAGCAATATATAATCCTAGAAGCAGAAAAAGAAAGGAACATTTAGAAAGAGCAGTGGAAATAATATCAAAATATAAAGCGAAAGATACTCCTGTTGGTATAGTTAGAAACTCTGGCCGGGCTAATAGGGAAATAATATTAACTAGCTTACAAAACATTCCTTACGAAAAGGTGGATATGTTAAGTATATTAATAATAGGAAATAGCAATACATATGTGAAGGATAATACCATGATAACCCCAAGGGGATATAATATAGGTCAAGCTAAATAATAGGATATTAAGAATTCTTGCATTATAATTTGA
>JAAYLY010000237.1 GCA_012521625.1 Tissierellia bacterium
AACGCTAGGAACCAAATCCTCATTGGGATGACTTACAATATTGCCCATATGATCCACTAAAAAGGCATATGAACCCTCTGAAATAGTAACCGATGACACCATGTCCACTATAGAATCGATCTGAATATCTGCCCCCATAACCCCTTCCCTGCCGTCCTCTGTTTTGAAAGATTTAGTAAGGGATAGGATCATGTTCCCTGTATTTCCGTCTATATAGGGTTCTGTAATGTAAACCTTGTTAGTTGACATAGCCCCCTTATAGTAGTCAGTCTCAGTGGCATCATAAGATGGTAACCATCTATTTCCTTCGTAAAAGGTACCATCTGCCATGGGCATAAAAAATACCATACCCTGATTCCTTTCATTAGCTGACTGTAAATAGTCGCATACATAGTCGTAATCAAAGTTATTAGCTTCTATGATTCCACCTAGTAGTTCCAAGAGCACCGCCTTATTGTAGGAAATCCAGTTATTGATCTCCTTAGCAATACCATTAGCCCTTAGCTGAGCATTTTGATTAACCTGATTTTCAAGGCCCTTTAAAGATATTTGATAGTTTACTATAGATATTGCTAAGATACTTACTAGGCATATTACTACTGCAAATATTATCAGTTTGTTTCTTAAACTCATTATCAGGACTCCTTTCAATTATCATGGATATTAGATATATCGGCATTTTCAGCCCTTCTTTAAGAGGATTATATGAATAAATTGCAAGCAACTTGGAGAGTATAAGTAGGATACTAATAAATTATATCACAGAATTAGGCTAGTTTGGTAAAAGTTACATCTTCTTTAGCCTTTCTTCTTTAATTAGGGGTTCGGTTATTATTACCCATCTTCTGGTATAAAAAACACAGTGTTTTGTCTTTTTAACACTGTGTTTAACTTAATCCAAATTCTAATGTTTAATCTTTCGCATACCTACTATAATCCATAAGCTCGATTTTAATCCATAAACTGGATAACTTTAACTTTGCTCTAAAATGTATCTAGTGATTTTAATCAACCTTGCTATATTCTCGCAGGTCCGTTCAATATTTTTTGCCCCCTCCTTTAGAGCTCTTTCAAGGTCACAAACTCCAGGCAGGATGCTGAAGAAGGCGTCAAAGCCATAATCATAGAGGACTTCCACATCATGGCCTAGGCTGCCTGCAAGGGCAATTACAGGTAGGTTAAACTTCTTAGCCACCTTAGCTACCCCATAAGGGGTCTTACCAAACCTAGTCTGGCTATCGATGCTGCCTTCACCAGTAAATACATAGTCTACCCCCTCCATCTTATCTTCAATTTGGGTGTATTTTATGACTATGTCGATTCCAGGAGATAGCTTACCTCCTAAAAAGGCCATAATTCCTGCCCCAAGTCCACCAGCTGCCCCTGCCCCAGGGACCCTTTCTATATCTAGCTTTAGGTCACTGCGGATAATTTCTGCATAGTGCTTTAAAGCTTCATCTAATTCCAAGACCATCTCAGGAGTGGCCCCCTTTTGTGGCCCAAAGATGTGGGAGGCTCCCAATTCACCAGTCAATGGATTGTTTACGTCGCAGGCTACTTCAATATCTACTTCCTTAATCCTTGGGTCCAGCTGAGATAGATCAATCTTTGCCAAGTCCTTTAAGGCTCCGCCACCAAAGCCAATCTCCTTACCATCCTTGTCTAACAATCTTCCTCCTAAAGCCTGGACCATACCGGCACCACCATCATTAGTGGCACTGCCGCCAATACCTACTATGATGGTCTTTACGCCTTTGTCTAAGGCCTCCTTAATCAGCTGACCAGTGCCATATGTAGTGGTAACTAGAGGATTTCTCTCATCCTTTTCCAACAGCTCCAGTCCGCTGGCACTGGCCATCTCTATAACAGCCACATCCCCTCCACCTAGGATGCCTAGCTTGGCCTTTACCTCTCTACCTAAGGGATCTAAAACTAAAGGATAATACATCTCTCCACCAGTGGCATCTACTAGGGATGTGGTAGTACCCTCTCCCCCATCGGCCATGGGTACCTTTACAAATTCAGCCTTAGGAAATACCTTCCTCAGTCCCCTTTCCATTGCCTCAGCTGCTTCCTTGGCTGTTAAGCTCTCCTTAAAGGAATCCGGCGCCAATAAGAATTTCATATTATCCCCCCAGTTTGAACATGGAAAATTTTTCGGTAATACTTACTCCTTATTTTAAAAAGCGAAATGGAGGCCTCTCCATTTCGCAAGGATTTCTTAAAATCACCATCTTAAATCACCATTACAGCAACTCCATCTGGTATTATAGCAATTTTTGAGTCCTTCTTACCCAGGATCTCATCAGCCTTTTCAATGGCCTCTTCTACAGTCTTTGCTGGGATCATGTGTAGGTCCCTAACCATTTCATCTGGGGCATCAGATACGTAGATTACCCTGGCCTTTTGTAATACCCTGGCAAATATTTGGGATTGCCATTGATCAGCTATAGTCTCTTCCTTAGGAGTATCCAGGAATTTCTTCATCATCCTATCAAGGTCCTTTTCATTTTTGAAGGTCTGATAGAAGGATTCTCCCCCGTGGCCATCTTCCGACTTAGCGATCATGAT
>JAAYLY010000238.1 GCA_012521625.1 Tissierellia bacterium
TGATAGTATACTAGGGCTGTAGACCCATCTTCCAACTTCTTATCCAGCTGAGACCTGGTCCAGTCAAAGACAGGCATGAAGTTATAGCAAATAACCTTAATTCCTGCCTTGGCAAGATTTTTAATATTTTCTTTATAGTTCTCAATATATTTGTCCCTATTAGGATTGCCTAACTTTATATCTTCATGGATGGGGACACTTTCAATAACCTCAAACTTTAAGCCAGCATTTTCAACGATGGATTTCAACTCCATAATATCTTCCATAGGCCATACTTCACCTACTGGCACGGTGTAGATGGCAGTAACTATGGCTTCCATAGTGGGGATTTGTTTAATATATTCAATCTTTACCGGATCATCTACCCCATACCATCTAAATGATAATTTCATAAATATCACCTTCCTCTTTTATATATTTAACCAGATGAGGCATCCTTAAACTTCCTTAACCTATTAATAAATGCTATTAAGAACATCAAGGAAGCGGCAAAACCGACAGCTACCATCCCTCCCTTAATCCCATAAATTTCAGCTATTACTCCAGTTATATAGGGCATAACTATTCCTCCTAATCCAGCAATTGCTAAGATTGTGCCCATGGCTAAGCTCGACCCCTTTAATGCCCTACTTGCATTGGATAGGGCTGTAGGGTAAATTCCAGCTAAGAAAAAGCCAAGGCCTAGTATGCAGGCTACTATAGCCCAGATACTTGAAGATATAATAAATAGTAGGTAGAAGATTAAAGCCCCAATGGAACTTCCTAATAGGATGGTCCTCTTATCTACCCTCTTAGAGATATAAGCCACAAATAACCTGCCAAAGATTATAATTACCCACAGTATAGACAGGACTTTTTGGGCTAGTGAGGTACTCATTATGCCAGTATCCTTTAGATATGTTACTATCCAGCTGTTAACAGCATGTTCAACACCAACATAGAAGAAGAGAATCCCAGCAGACAGATAGAAGTCCATATTTTTAAGAAAGTCTAAGGACCTAATGCCCTTCTCTTCCTTCCTACTTCTAGTCCTCTTTGTGTTTTCAATCTTAGTAGTACTGAAATAAATGGTCATTAAAGCTGATAAGATAGAGATTACTATCAAAGCAAATCGCCAACTAAATCCTTTACTAAGAGACCAGGATGCAAAGAAGGGTGCTATAAAGGCCCCTATGGCAAAGAAGGTGTGAAGGATGTTTAAATCCTTAGGATTACCGTCACTTACCTCATTAACTATGGTGTTACTTAAGTTGCTGACGCTTCCCCTTCCTATTCCAGTTAAGAAGAATGGGATTATTAGGAGTAAGGGGGTGGAGCTAACTACCATACCTAAGAATCCTAAAGAAGTCATAAATGAAAGGACTAATATAGCATTTTTCCTACCTATATAGGCGGAAATGATTCCCCCTAGGAAGCTGGCAAGTAAATTCCCAAAGGATTGGAAAGAAATCAACATGCCACCCTTATCATAGCCTATCTGAAATTCCGTTAACAAGGAAGGCAGGATTGCTCCTATAATTAAGGCATTAATCCCATTAATAAAGAAAGCATAAAAACATGCATTTAAAATTCTTTTCTGATCTTTCCCAAATACGTCAACCCCTATCTCTATCTTTATTTTCTTGTATTATATTAGTCATCTAGTTTGATGCCAAAATAATTCACAGCATTATTGAAACATATATCCTGTACCATCCTGCCTAGCAGGTCAAAATCATAGGGTACCTCCCCTTCTTCAGCCCAAGTGCCGATTAGGTTACAAAGGACCCTTCTAAAATATTCATGCCTTGTGAAGGATAGGAAGCTTCTAGAGTCCGTAACCATACCTACGAACCTGCTTAATAAACCCAAATTGGCCAGGGATATCATTTGCTTCTCCATGCCATCTTTTTGATCGTTAAACCACCAAGCGGTACCAAATTGCAACTTGCCTGGAATGCTTCCATCTTGGAAATTACCTATCATAGTACCTAGGACATCATTATCCTTGGCATTTAGGGTATAAAGAATTGTCTTGGGTAGGCCTTCTTGGCTATTCATCTTATCAAGAAGCCTTGATAAGCTCCTTGCAATATTTCCGTCATTGATAGAATCAAAGCCTGTATCAGGACCTAATTGCTTAAACATTTTAGAATTGTTATTCCTCATGGCCCCTATATGAAGTTGCATAGCCCAATTTAACTCACTGAACTTCTTAGCCAGCTTAACAAGGGTCATTGTCTTATATTGGGCAAGCTCTACTTGACTTAATTTCTCACCCTTCAATGCCTTTTTAAAGATTGTATCTACTTCCTCTTCCCTAGCTTCTTCAAAGAACATATCATCTATGGCATGGTCGGAGATCCTACAACCTTCCTTATGGAAAAATTCCACCCTATTGTATAAGGCATCAATAAAGTCATCATAAGACTTTATTTTTATACCACTTACTTCTGAAAGTTTTTCTACCCATTGGATAAAGCCTTCATTCTCTATATTTAAACCCTTATCAGGTCTAAAGGTAGGTAGAACCTTTACACCAAAGTCCTTATCTTCCTTTATTTGCCTATGATATTCCAAAGAGTCTATAGCATCGTCAGTGGTACAAATGACCTTTACATTGGATCTCTTTATTAAGCTTCTAACGGTAAAGTCTTCCGTGCCCAATAATTCATTGGCCTTTTCCCAAATTTCATCCGCTGTATCCTCATTAATAAGGCTATCTATGTTAAAGTACCTCTTTAATTCTAGATGGGACCAATGATAAAGTGGATTACCTAAGCAATAGGGTAGGGTTCTTGCCCAAGCCTTAAATTTCTCATAATCTGAAGCACCACCAGTAATATACTCCTCATCAATGCCATTACTACGCAAGGCCCTCCACTTATAATGGTCGCCAGCTAGCCAAATCTCCGTTATATTCTTAAAACTCTTATTTTCCGCTATTTCCTTTGGACTTAAATGGCAATGATAATCATATATAGGCATATGCTTGGCATAATCATGATATAGTTTTACAGCTGCATCATTTTTCAACAGAAAGTTATCATCCATGAACTTTCTCACTATACCACCTCTGTTTTTAAATATTTCTTAATTCTTCCACCGTAGGATAGTTTAATTTTTCATCTATATTTAGATCTACTTCTAGTATAGTCTTAATTACCGGCTTTAATCTGGGGTTATCCTTCACTATCCTCTTTTTACTTATTTTCTTATAAATCTCATCAAAATCGGCAGCTTCCCTATCTAGGATTTTTTCCTTAATTAAAATATAGAACATCAATAGATAGTTTTGCTTATCGTCAGGAAATAATTCACCCAGGAGATTAAAAATCTTTTCTCTTTGGACATCACCATATGGAAAGATTTTCTTGGAATATTCCTCAAATCTCCTTTGCCTCTCCTCCTTAGACATAAATATAGACCCGAAAATATTAGCCATTAAATCACCCCATAAATTCTAAGTAAGATATACAAATCCCCTAAAAATATAGGGGATTTGTAGTTTAAAAATTGCTATTTAGATTATCTAGTTGGGTCTATAATCTTTTGTACTTCTTCATCGTCTATATTATTTATATCTACAACAAGTACTCCTGTATCAACTAACTTCTCAGCAGGCTCTTTTCCTTCTGATAATTCATAAGCAGCCTTAACACCTTCATAACCCATTAGATACTGTCTTTGAACTACTGTAGCTACATGGAATTTCTCACTTCTAATCATATCTTCCATTTCAGGTGAGAAGTCGAATCCTACCATTGCTAAGTCTGTACGATCAGCTTCTTGTAATCCAATTACAAAACCTACTGTACTTCCGTTGTTAGGACCAAATACACCCTTTAGGTCTGGGTATGTTGTTAAGAAGTCTTGTGTAAATCCTACTGCCTTGGAGATATCTCCGTCATTAACCTTAATATCATCGTTAAGTACTTCCCATTTTTCAGGAGCATGCTCATCCCAGTAGGAGTTAAATCCTTCTAGACGGTCGATAATAGTTTGTGATCCACTACTACCTATTTGAACAGCTATTTGAGCTTTTTCATCTTCAGATACTCCTGCCTCTTTTAGAAGCCTAATCATGGCTTCAGCCGCCATCCTACCAGCTTCGATGTTGTTAGTCATGTAAGCAACATCATAATCATCGGAATTGATCATAGTGTCTACTATAACGATTGGTATTCCAGAAGCATGTGCTTCTGACACAGGAATAGTTAAAGCAGTACTGTCAGTAGGTCCAATTACGATACCATCGGCATTTGCTGAAACTGCGTCTTGAAGTTGTTGGATTTGCTTTTCAACTTCTGCTTCATTAGCTAAACCTGTTATTACTAAGTTAACTCCTAATTCCTCAGCTGCATCCCTAGCACCCTGCTCAACTACTGACCAATATTGGTTTCCTAAAATCTTAGTTAGGAAATAGATAGTCTTCTTGGAATCATTGCCTGCCTCATTACCAGCATCAGCAGTGTTTTGTTCATTTTCGCCAGCTGCTGGCCTATCAGCTTGATTGTTTGAGCCACATGCTACTAAGCTCAAAGTTAAAGCTAAGCATAGTAATACAACAAGCCACTTTTTCATCAAAAATCCCCCTTATTAATGATTTGTTTCTAAGAATTATTAAGGTTAACCTTAATAATTACTTATTTATAGTTAAGTAAAGATTAGATCTTTACTTTAACTAGCTATTATGGGTACTATTTATTCTTTCTATGTCTCCTAGCCTCTGTAGCAACAGCAGCCACCAGGATAATACCTACTACAACATTTTGCCAGTAGGAGTTTACTCCCATCAGGTTAAGACCATTTCTCATTATACCCATAGCTAAAGCACCTATAATGGTATTCCCAATACTACCTTCCCCACCATTGATGGATACTCCACCTAATACTGATGCTGCTATAGCCTCCAACTCTAAACCTTGACCAGCCATCGGTTGTGCAGATGTGATACGAGAAGTTACTAATATACCGCATAAAGCCGCTGAAAATCCACTTACACAATAAGCAAACATACGAGTTCCTACTGCATTGATACCTGATAACTTAGCAGCTTCAAGATTACTACCACATGCATAAATCTGTCTACCTATTCTAGTCTTGGAAAGGATTACAAGTAGGATCAATCCATAAACTAAGGCAATAATTACGCTGTATGGAAGTCCACTAGCCATCCTTCCACCACCAAGGACATAGAAGGCCTTTTGTATACTTTCACTTGGAATTTGATTTGTATAAATAGGCTTTCCATCTACTAAAACGTTTGCTAATCCCCTAAAGACCCATTGAGTACCAAGGGTTGCTATAAA
>JAAYLY010000239.1 GCA_012521625.1 Tissierellia bacterium
ATTTATATTTAACTACAAAAATCAGTCATAAATTCCTAGGACAAACTATATAGATATAGGGACAGGCTAAAGAAAAAATAGGAAGAGGGATAAGGATGAAGTGGTATAGGATAAGAAAAGAAGAAGTATTAAAGAGGTTAGATACGGATGAAAACAAGGGCTTAACCCTATTGGAAGTGGAAGAGCGTCTACACCAATACGGAACAAATGAGCTTATGGAAAAGCCTAAGGAGGGCTTTCTTACTAAGCTGATAAATCAGTTTGCGGACTTTTTAGTTCTAATTCTAATAGTGGCTGCCATCTTTTCCATCTTCATAGGGGAAACTAGGGATTCTATAGTGATCCTGGCTATTGTTTTTATTAATGCCCTACTTGGAATCTACCAGGAGGGTAAGGCTGAAAAGGCCTTGGAGGCACTACAGGAGATGACATCGCCAACGGCCAAGGTCATCCGAAAGGGGCAATTGGAAGAAGTCAATACCTCCCAGCTAGTTCCTGGAGATCTTGTTATCTTGGAGGCTGGGGATATTGTTCCAGCAGATTTAAGGTTGATAGAATCCTCTAATTTAAAGATCGATGAGGCGTCCTTAACAGGGGAGTCGGTTCCAGTAGATAAGGATAGCAATAAGGTTTTTAGGGAGGAAGTGGCCTTAGGGGATAGGGAAAATATGGCCTATATGAGCACTATCGTAACCTATGGCAGGGCAAAGGGGGTTGTTGTAGCAACTGGCCATGATACGGAGATCGGCAAGATAGCAACGGAAATTCAATCCTTTGAAGATGAGATGACCCCCCTGCAGAAGAAATTAAACCAGCTGGGTAAATTACTAGCTATCATCACCATCCTAGTCTGCTTAATAGTCTTTGCTGTGGGCATCTTACAGGGTAGGAAGGTAATGGAGATGTTTATGGTGGCCATAAGTCTGGCGGTAGCTGCCATACCTGAAGGTTTGCCAGCCATTGTAACTATCGTACTGGCCCTGGGGATGAACAAGATGGTTAGGCGGAACGCCATCGTCAAAAAGCTTTTAGCAGTTGAAACCTTAGGAAGTATTACGGTAATATGTTCCGATAAGACTGGTACCCTGACCCAAAATGAAATGACCGTTAGAAAGATTTACACTGGAAATAAAGTCTATGATGTAACTGGAGTTGGCTATGAACCGGTGGGAGAAATTAGGCTAAGGGATAGGAAGGTAGACCCTAAAGGGGTAGTAGACTTAAAAGACCTAATCACCATAGGGGTTTTGGCCAACGATGCAGATATTAGTGCTAGGGAAGGAATTTACAGGGTAATTGGCGATCCTACGGAAGGAGCCTTGATTAGCCTGGGACATAAGGGAAGATTGTTTAAGAGGGAGCTGAATAAGGCCTACCCTAGAGTAGGGGAGCTGCCCTTCGATTCAGAAAGGAAGATGATGACCACCTTCCACCAAAACTATATAGAGGACAAAATAGTCTCCTTTACGAAGGGGGCTCCCGATGTAGTCCTTAGAAGGTGTAGGTATATATCCCTTAATGGGGAGAAGAAGCTTCTTACTGAATCCCTTAGGAGAAGGATTATAGATATAAATAATTCCTTTGCTAAAGATGCCCTAAGGGTATTGGCCTTTGCCTATAGGGAGTTTGATGGGCTTCCTAGGGAAATATCATCGGACAAGGTGGAAAGGGATATGGTCTTTGTGGGTCTGGTGGGCATGATGGACCCAGCTAGGCCGGAGGCCAAGGTAGCTATAGACAAGTGTAAAAATGCAGGAATTAAGCCCATAATGATCACTGGGGATTATAAGGAGACTGCCTTTGCCATCAGCCGAGAGCTCGGAATAGCTAAGTCCATAAATGAGCTAATGGTTGGGGAAGAATTAGATAGCCTTTCTGATGAGGAGTTAAAGAAATTAGTCAATAAAATTACAGTCTATGCCAGGGTAACTCCAGAACATAAACTCAGGATAGTATCAGCCCTAAAGGCCAATGGAGAAATAGTTGCCATGACTGGAGATGGAGTCAACGATTCCATGGCTTTAAAGCGGGCAGATATAGGCATTGCCATGGGCATAACAGGTACCGATGTGGCAAAAAATACTGCAGAGTTAATACTGACGGATGATAACTTTGCTAGTATAGTAGCAGCCGTGGAAGAGGGAAGGGTAATCTTTAGCAATATTAGGAAGTTCGTCTTCTTCCTACTATCTTGTAACATAGGTGAGATTTTGATAGTTTTCCTAAGTATTTTATATAACCTCCCCATACCCCTTTTACCCATCCAATTGTTATGGCTAAATCTAGTAACGGATAGTTTCCCCGCCTTAGCCCTAGGGATGGAAAAGGGGGAAGAGGACATAATGAGACTAAAGCCTAAGGACCCAGAGGCACCCATAATAGATGGCTATATGATGGTGGATATTGTAGTTCAGAGTATAGCCATTGCTGCCACCACCCTACTAGCCTATCTATGGGCCTTGAGGGCTTTCCCTAACAGCCTAATTAAGGCTAGGACCATAACCTTTGCTACCCTCATACTGGCAGAGCTTTTAAGGGCTTATTCCAGTAGGTCTGAAAGGCATCTTTTATTTGAAATAGGGCTGCTATCAAATCCTACTATGATCTATGCAACTACCCTTTCCTTCTTACTACTATTGGCGGTTATATATATACCCATACTACAGCCTATTTTCCATACGGTGCCCCTAAGCTTAGCTGAATGGGGAGTGATAGCTAGCTTTGCCTTCTTCCCCTTGTTGATAAGCGAACTATATAAGGCCCTATTTACTAAGAGGATGGTAGGAAAGGGTGTAAGGGAGAAGGACAGGGTATTGATCTTTGGGGAAGATAGATAAGATAAATCAATAATTTTCTTTATAATACCTCCATATGAGATAGTTTAACTAATACTTCTACCTACTGAAGGTATTTATATTCTAGGATGTATTGTATATTATATAAGTTGTTGATATATTATCCCTTAGATAAATCAATTAAAAGATTTTTGAAAATCCTATTGAATATAGTAATATGTATAGGAAGGATTAGGAGGTAGATTATAGAAGTATAATATATACTAAAGAAAAATAGGAGGTTATTATGAATATCTTAGTAAGTGCCTGCCTCTTGGGCCTAAATACTAGGTTTGATGGTGGTAGCAAGATAATACATGGAATAGAGGAACTAAAGAAAAAGTATAACCTAATACCAGTCTGCCCTGAAGTCTTAGGGGGACTACCGACTCCCAGGGAGCCGGCTGAAATCATTGGTGATAGGGTAATAAATAAGGCGGGGAAGGATGTAAGCCAAAATTTCATTAAAGGGGCTGAGGAAACCCTATTTTTAGCTAAATTATTCAATTGTAAGTATGCCCTACTTAAGGAGAGGAGCCCATCTTGCGGCTTTGGTCAGGTCTATGATGGGAGCTTTACTGGTAAATTGACTCATGGTAATGGTATAACGGCTGAACTGTTAAGGCAAAATGGGATAATAATCTTTGGGGAATCGGAAATAGATAAGCTTTTAAAAAGGCCATAGAATTCTATGGCCTTAAATAGAGATATAATGGAATAGCAAAAAAACCGTATAAAGACTCAAGAGGGTGAAGATTATATCATCTAAACTGCTTTTAGTATTAATTATTAAGGGAGATGAGACCTTGATTTTCAAGGGATAAAAAAGTTCTATACCCTTGGCAGTAAAGAAGTCGGTCATAAGGTGTAATACATATCCAATAACGAAGCCGGAATATATGGCAGCTAGCTTGTATTTGTCGGTAATGAGTTTAACTATTGATGAGACGATTAGAAAACCAACAATGCTGTGGGAAAAGCTTCGATGACTGGATACGGCTATGAAAAAGAAGAAGAGGGCTAGTAGGCCTAGAACCTTATTTTGACTTTGGAAATAGAAATAGCCGAAAATTGCTGCTATAGAGAGGTAGAAGAGGGTTCTATAGGATCTATTTTTGATAAATAATAATTTCTGATTTAGCTTCGCTTTGGAATGATCTATATCTGGAAGTAGGGAGCCTACTACAGAAGCTAAGACCACCAGTAATTGATTTTCCAAAGTCTGTTCTGAAGCTACAGTTAAAGCTGCAACCATTCCGATAGCCACATGTGTCTTTCCCGTCATAATTTCCTCCTAGCTGTCTTGGCTGTTAGTTAATCGTACATATGTATTATACAGGCTCCCGAACATATATTCAAGGGAAAGCTGGCACAAATTTAACATTTTTGTTATATTATGGTGGATAGGTGAAAAAAAGAACTTGGAGGTTGAAGATGGAAAGAATATTGATTATTGGAGCAGGGCTTATGGGTAGTGCCCTGTCCGTTCATCTTGCTAATAATGGTCATGGGGTCAACCTATGGGGTACCCAGTGGGATAGGGAAATCATTAAGGAAATGGAAGATAGGCGATATCATCCTGCCTTAAATGTAGATATTCCTGAAAACATCAATTTATTTTATGATGATCAGCTGGAAGAAGCTTTTAAGGATGCCAGAGTTATTATAATAGCCGTCATAGCTAAGGGAATGAGGGCCATATGCCAGGTCTTAAAACCCTATTTTAAGAAGGGGCAAATTATCTTAACGGTCTCTAAGGGCTTAGATGATGATAGTTTACATACCATGTCTAGGGTAGTTGAGGAGAGTTTACCTCAAGGATTAAGGGGGCAAATAAGCATTGTCAAATTAGGGGGACCTCTCATAGCTAAGGAATTGGCCAAGGACACCTATTCAGAGGCTATATTTGCATCTAAGGACATAGAGGCAGCCCAATATATGAGCATACTCTTTAAATCACCAAAGTTTAGAACCAGTGTAACGGAGGATATAGATGGGGTGGAGATCTGTGCAGCCTTTAAAAATACCTATGCCATCACCATGGGGATATTAGAAGGCATAGAAGGAGGATACAGCAACCCAAAGGCGGCCTTAATGGCAAGGGCTGTTGATGAAATGGGAAAGATCGTAGCTGCCTTTGGGGGTAGGAAGGAAACGGCCTATGGAATAGCAGGCCTGGGGGACTTATATGTAACCTCCTTAAGTGGGAGGAACGGTAGATTCGGCCAACTAATTGGTCAGGGGAAATCAAAGGATGAAGCCCTTAGGCTTATGGATAATGCCACCGTTGAAGGCCTGGCTATGACCTTGAATGGCTATAGTTTTTTAAAAGCCTTAGAAGGAGAGGGGAGAATTAATCTTAAAGAAGAGCTACCCCTATTTTATCAGACCTACCAAATCCTCCATCAGGGGGAAGGGGTTGAAAAAGCAGTTGAAGAAATTTGGAAAGTAGATTAATAGATAGCAAATTTAGTTGAGA
>JAAYLY010000240.1 GCA_012521625.1 Tissierellia bacterium
AAAACTTTAGTAGTTGTGGCTAAAGAGTGGTTTATTTATTAAATCCATTAGGAGGGATAAGGATGTACGCAAAGTTAATTGGTAGTTTAAGTGGATTCCTCTATACCTACTTATTGCCAATCCTGTTAATTGGTGGAGGCTTGTACTTTTCTTTTAAGTCTAAGTTTGTACAACTAGGCCTTTTAGGTGAATCCATCAGGGTTATAGGAGAACCATCTAAAGATGAAAAGAGTTTGTCTTCATTCCAAGCTTTAATGGTTTCTACTGCTTCCAGGGTTGGTACAGGAAATATCATAGGTGTATCAACTGCCATCTGCCTAGGCGGTGCTGGAGCAGTGTTTTGGATGTGGGTTGTAGCCTTTGTAGGTGCAGCATCAGCCTTTATTGAGAGTACCCTTGCTCAGATATATAAGAAAAGGGACAAGGAAGGAGCTTCCTATGGTGGGCCAGCATATTATATAGAGGATGGATTAAAGAATAAGGCCTTAGGTATTACTTTCGCAATTTTATTGATTCTAACCTATATGGTAGGTTTTAATATGCTGGCTGCCTTTAATGTTAATTCAGCTTTTGCCACCTATGACTTTTATAATGCAGAAATTACCCCTTACATTATAGGAGGAATTTTAGCTATTCTTGCAGCCTATAGTATTTTTGGTGGTGGAAAAAAGTTAAGTGAAGTTGCATCTTTACTAGTTCCAATAATGTCTGTTATCTATATTATAGTTGCCTTAGTAGTAATTATTAAAAATATAAGCTTAATTCCGGCCATGTTTGTAGATATCTTCACCCAGGCCTTTGATTTTAAGGCAATCTTTGGAGGATTTACAGGTTCTGCAGTAATGTATGGACTAAAAAGAGGACTATACTCCAACGAGGCTGGTATAGGTTCTGCGCCTAATGCGGCAGCATCTGCAGATGTATCTCATCCAGTTAAACAGGGATTGGTTCAAATGTTATCTGTTTACCTAGATACTTGGGTAATATGTACGGCCACTGCTATCATGCTGCTAGCTTCAGGGGTAGCACCAGACCCAGAACTGGCAGGAGCACCTTATAATGTAGCTGCACTTACCCATAACTTTGGGTCATTAGGTCAACATTTCTTGGCTTTCTCAATCTTCCTATTTGGATTTACAACCTTAATCGGAAATTATTTCTATGCAGAGGCTAATTTAGTATACCTACTAAAAGGCGATGTAAGTAAGGGGGTTTTAACTGCCTTTAGAACAGTAGCTGTTCTACTTATTTTCATAGGTGCAGGATTGGAATTTGGGGTAGCATGGGATACGGCTGACGTACTTATGGCAGCCATGGCCTTAATCAATATCCCAGCCATTTTTGCCTTACAAAAACCAGCCATCGATTGCTTAAATGACTATATAAAGCAGAAGAAGGCTGATAAGGACCCAGTATTCTTAGCATCAGCCATTGATTTAAAGGATAAAACGGACTTTTGGCAAGAGGAAGATATTACTCACACTGCTGAGTAAATCTTGCTGCTTTAGAATCAGAATCATAATATCTAGCCCCTTCCTTTTAACTTTCCTCCTTAAAAGGAAGGGGCCTTTTTGTCTACTTTATAGGTCAAATTAGCTATTATTGGTCTAATAATATAATTTGTCTTTTTCTCCTTGTATAAGTATAATCTATATATCATAAAGGAAATTTTTTAGTGAAATATAAAGGAGAATGTCAGTGGATAAAAGGACTGGTATACTAGAAGATAAACTATCCATTGTAAGTGAAGAGAAAGCTTCAAAAATAAAGCCTTAAAGGAAGGCCTTAGGGATGGTATGCCAATAGCCTTAGGCTATCTGGCTGTTTCCTTTACCCTGGGAATTGCGGCTAGGAATGCAGGGCTTACTGTATTTCAAGGCTTTCTAGCTGCCTTGCTGACCAATGCTTCAGCTGGCGGCTATGTAGGCTTTTTGTTGATTTCAACAGGAGGAAGCTACTGGGAAATGGCCATAGTAACCCTTATTGCCAATGCCCGCTATTTCTTAATGAGTACGGCCCTAAGCCAAAAACTAAAAGCAGATACAGCCCTTTACCATAGGATGCTTATTGGCTTTGATGTAACCGATGAACTCTTCGGCATCTCCATTGCCCAGAGAGATTGGCTGAATCCCTATTACTTCTATGGTGCTATGCTGGTGGCCTTGCCTGCCTGGTCCCTAGGAACGGCCATTGGGGTGGCAGCAGGCAATGTACTATCGGCTAATATAGTAAGTGCCTTAAGCGTAGCCTTATATGGTATGTTTCTAGCAGTTATAATACCACCGGCTAAGGAAAACTCTAAAGTAGGACTGGTGGTCCTTATAAGCTTTATTTTAAGCTTTATCTTTTCAAGACTATCATTTTTAAGCAAGT
>JAAYLY010000030.1 GCA_012521625.1 Tissierellia bacterium
CCTACAGCCTTATTAGACTCATCACTATTATAATAACTTATATATAGAACCGTAAAGTTTACCCAAGTGGCAGAAGCTATACCAGCAATAAATCTAGCAATTAAAAGGCTATAGGGATTAGGGAAGAGAAAAATCATAGTACTGCTGGTAATAGCTGCTATTATACCTACTAAAACGAATTTTTTTCTATTTCTTAACTTATCGGATAATATGCCTAAGGGGAGCCTTAATATGGTTTGACTAAATCCATAGGCACTACCTATTAAACCTATTAACCTATATGAAGCTCCTAACTCCTTGGCATAATTACTAAGTTGGGGTACGTAAATGTAAAGAGAAAACCAAAATAGGATTATTATTACTGAAAATAAAATCTTATAATTTTTATATGTATCATTGGTCATAAGCTCTTTCTCTCCTACTCGTTAATTATCTCATAATTTAGATATACTTTATTGATTTATTTTACCAAATCCCCTGAAAAGTTTTGCTACTACTTCTATTATACACCTTATTCTAACCTTTCGTCTTATTATTCTAAATTATTAATTTGATTTAACTTTTAAATCCTCAACAGACAATTTAATTGACAACTTTAATAGATTAATGTAATAATAAGTATTGACATAATGCAAATCTTCAAGGAAAAACTGGAGGAATAAAGATGCTAAAAGAAAGTTTAAATCCACTAAATAACGTCCAAGAGCTAATTAAATCCGCCTGCCATATCCTAAATCTAGATGATTATATATATGAATTATTGAAAGAACCCCAAAGGGTCATAGAGATTTCCATACCAGTTAGGATGGATGATGGAAAAACTAAAGTCTTTAAAGGCTATAGATCTTTACACAATGATGCTTTAGGACCAGGTAAGGGAGGCATTAGGTTCCATCCAGATGTAACTTTAGATGAAGTAAAAGCCCTTTCCATTTGGATGACTTTCAAATGCTGTGTAACAGGTATCCCATATGGGGGAGCTAAGGGTGGGGTTTGCGTTGACCCTAAGGAGTTATCCCAAGGAGAGCTTGAAAGGCTGGCTAGGGGCTATGTAAGGGGACTATGGAGGTATTTAGGAGATAAGATCGACATCCCTGCCCCTGATGTTGGTACCAACGGACAAGTCATGGCCTGGATGATAGATGAATATATTAAATTATCAGGAAATTACTCCTTAGGAAGCTTCACCGGCAAACCTACAATTCTAGGGGGATCCAAGGGTAGGGATGAAGCTACAGGGGCAGGAGTAGCTGTAATCGCTAGAGAGGCCGCCAAGAAGATGGGCTTAGAATTAGATGGTGCCACCGTAGCCATACAGGGCTTTGGTAACGTTGGCGGTTATACGGCTAAGCATATACAGCAAAAAGGCGCTAAAATAGTAGCTGTGGGCTTAAGAGACTCGGCTATCTATAATGAAGATGGTTTTGATTATGAGGATTTAAATAGCTACCGTCAAATCCATAAGACATTAAAGGGCTATCCAAAGGCCACCGAAATAAGCCTAGAAGACTTCTGGTCCTTAAATGTGGATATCCTTATCCCTGCTGCCATTGAAAATGCCATAGATGGGAATATTGCCCAGATGATCAATGCCAAATTAATCTGCGAGGCAGCCAATGGCCCTATAACTACTAAGGCTGACAGGGTATTAGAGGAAAAGGGAATCCTAGTAACCCCAGATATTTTAACAAATGCTGGCGGCGTAACCGTCTCCTATTTTGAATGGGTTCAAAATCTTTATAATTACTACTGGAGCGTAGATGAGATTATCCTTAAGGAAGAAAGAGCCATGGTAATTTCATTTAATAAAATCTGGGATGTAGCCCAAGAATACAAGGTCAAACTAAGGGATGCGGCCTACATCTACTCAATAAAGAAATTAGCTGAAGTTATTAAATTAAGGGGATGGTATTAAAACTTTAAGGAATAATGAGTATTCTGTATGAAATAAAAAAGATTCTATGAAGTAAATTCCTTCATAGAATCTTTCTATTTTTGTCAAACTATTATTATTTCTTCCTAGCTACGCCAGATTTAATAGCTGCCTCTGCAACTGCCTTGGCTACTGCAGGTGCTACCCTTTCATCAAAGGCTTTTGGTATTACATATTCTTCATTTAGTTCTTCATCAGATACTAGTCCAGCTATTGCATGGGCTGCAGCAATCTTCATCTCTTCATTGATGTCCCTAGCCCTTACATCTAATGCTCCCCTAAATATTCCTGGGAAGGCCAATACGTTGTTGATTTGGTTAGGGAAGTCTGACCTACCAGTACCCATAACCCTTACTCCACCTTCTTTTGCCACTTCTGGTAAGATTTCAGGTACAGGGTTGGACATGGCAAATACTATTGGATCCTCGTTCATACTTTCAACCATTTCCTTTGTAACTATATTTGGTGCTGATACTCCAATGAATATATCAGTACCTGCCATAGCATCTGCTAATGTACCCTTTCTCTTTTCCTTATTGGAAGTAGCTACTAGTTCTCTTCTTATTGGATCTAGCCTTTCATCATTTTCATCTAATATTCCCCTACTATTGCACACGATTACATCTTTAACACCTGCATTTAGAAGTAATTTTGCAATGGCTACACCTGCTGCACCTGCTCCGCTTATGGAAACTTTAACATCTTCCATCTTCTTACCTACTACCTTAAGGGCATTTATAACCCCAGCTAAAACTACTACAGCAGTACCGTGCTGGTCATCGTGGAATACTGGAATATCTAATTCTTCCTTTAGTCTTTCCTCGATTTCAAAGCATCTTGGTGCAGATATATCTTCTAGATTTATTCCTCCAAAGGAAGGAGCTATTTCTTTAACGGTTTTAACTATAGTATCTACATCTTGGCTTTCCAAACAAATTGGGAAGGCATCAACATCAGCAAAGGCTTTAAATAGTACTGCCTTACCCTCCATAACTGGCATACCAGCCCTTGGCCCAATATTACCAAGGCCTAATACTGCAGAACCGTCTGTAACTACAGCAACTACATTACCTTTATTGGTGTACTCGTAAACTAAATCTTCATCCTTATGAATCTCCTTACAAGGTTCTGCAACCCCTGGAGTATAAGCTAAACTTAAATCCTTAGCATTTTCTACTTTAACCTTGCTTATAACTTCGATTTTCCCTTTATTATCCTTGTGTAATCTTAAAGCTTCTTCTCTTAAATCCATTTAAAGTCCCCCTTACACTAATTTACTCATTATCTAAATTATAACATATTTAAAAATTAATAATAGTGCTAATCTTCTATCAAATTATTCATCCTTAATAACTGGTAGGGTAGAACCTCCATAGGGCATTATCAATACCTTTTCCACATCCCCCAATTCCTTAAGGGCATCTTCATAAGCCTCCTGTACAGTAGAATATGGCTCCAGGAAGATGGATCTTACGAAATCAGGCTCCAACTCAGATACTAGGAATACCCTAGACTTTTTTAAAACCCCTGCTATGGCTGCAGCCTTATGGCCTCCCAGGGTAAAGTTCTTCCTTATCCTATCTATCAATTCATCTGGAGTTTCCCCTTCAACCATCCAACTTTCAAAGCTTTTATTCCCCATACCTTCCTTGCAAGAGCCCACCAGGATAATTATACCTCCATCTCTAACTGCATACTTGGCATTTTCCAAGGCCTTCTGGGTTTGATAGAGGTTGATATCCTTAGGTGCTCCCCCCTGGGATACGATTACTATATCAGCCTTTTCCTTTAGCTCCTTTTTATAAATCCTATCTAGGAATTTACAACCTTCCCTATGGGCCTTAATATAATCCCCTGCTACGGAATAGATGATTTCCTTATTTTCATCTAAAACCACATTTACTATAAAATCTATAGGGCAGTGTTCAATGGCTTCGTCTAAATCCTCCCTTACAGGATTTCCATCTAATATGCCAGCCCTCGCATCCTCATGGAGCATATTCCTATGATTAGCTTGAATTGCAGCTGGAGTTGACACACCAGGCATTATGGCCTTGGAACCGCCGCTGTAGCCAGCAAAATAGTGATATTCTATATTCCCTATACAGATCCTCTTATCAGCCTCAGCCACCAGCCTGAAGATATCCACCGGAGTCCCCCTCTTAGTAACCCCTAGGCGTACATAATCATTTGGGTCAGAATCTATGCAGCTAACTTCATTATAGACCCTTTCCCCCACTAATTGGATCTTCTCCTCCTCAGTATGGGGCCTGTGGCTACCTAGGGCAAAGACTACCGCTATATCCTCCTTGGCTACCCCTATTTCATAGAGTTCATCTAATATGGCAGGTATAACCTTATAACTAGGCATGGGCCTTGTTATATCGCTAGTTATAATTACCACCTTTTCTCCCTTTTTAACTATTTGATTTAACCTAGGACTTCCTATGGGATTTTGTAAGGATCTTTTAACTTCCTCAACACCTGTTAAGCCCAATTCAATTTTATTAGGCTCCAGAATCCCCATGACCAGATTATCATCTATATATAAATCTTGAGGTGTATGGCCAAAACCAATAGACAGCCTCACTACTTCACCTCCTAGCCTTAGCTTCAAATCTCTACTATTAGCTTCTCCCTATTTATATTGCAAATACTGTGCCAGCCTTTTCAGCTGGATTCCTCCATTACTATAGTTCAATATTTTAACTTCCCTGTGAACGATTGTTTAATTTCTAAACAGTAAAAAGCCCATAAATGGGGGCCCCAATTATTCTTGCTTATTTAACTTTTTCCATACAGTGGTCCTACTTACACCTAAGCTCTCAGCTAATCTTGTGGCATTATAGCCACATTGGGCATAGAGTTTTTGGTAGATCTCCCTCTCCATCTCCTCCTTAGTTCCCTTTTTTATTATGATGTGGTCATCATCAGTTAGGAACTGGTCTTCCTTTTCATGGCCCTCCATTAGCTCATCTATGATCTTTTCTATAGGTATATAATCATTTAGGAGGCTTATCCTCTCTACAAAATTCTCCAGCTCCCTAACATTGCCAGGCCAATGATATTCCTCTAATTTTCTCATTATTTCATTGCTTATCTTAATGGGCTTATGGCTATATTTATTAATATAAAACTTTAGCAAATGCTTTATATCATCCCTCCGCTCCCTTAGGGGAAGGGTTTCAAGCTTTAGGACATTTAACCTAAAGTATAAGTCCCTCCTAAACTTACCCTTCTCTACCGCTTCATAGAGATTGGTGTTAGTAGAAGCTATTATCCTAACGTCTACCTTTATACTCTTGTCGGATCCAAGCCTCCAAACCTCCCTTTCCTGAATTACCCTAAGGAGCCTAGATTGTAAATTTAAGGGCATAGACCCAATCTCATCTAATAGGATGGTTCCCCTATGGGCCAGTTCAAATAAACCCATCTTTCCACCCTTTTTAGCCCCAGTAAAGGCCCCCTCCTCATAGCCAAAGAGTTCACTTTCCAGTAGATTTTCAGGTATGGCAGAGCAGTTAACAGCCACAAAAGGATTATTACTTCTGCTGCTGGCATTATGGATACTCTGAGCCAAGATCTCCTTACCCGTTCCCGATTCCCCTACGATTAATACTGTAGAATCGGATTGGGCATAGATCCTAGCCTTGTTGAGCATCTCCTTTACCCTTTCATTCTCCCCTATATAGTCATAGAAGGTATAGTTGGCCACCAGACCCTTCTTATATATTTCAGACCTATACATCTTCTCATAATCTTGAATCTTACTTACCTCTTGGAAGGTAGCCACCGCCCCCTCAACCCTATCCTTGACTATGATGGGGATCCTATTGGTAATTATTGAGGTATTGTTTACTTTTTGAATCTGACTTAATTGAGCTTGTCCAGTTTCCACCACCTCAATCAACTTTGTCGTGGGAATATACTTATCAGCACGCTTGCCTATTATTTCATCAGCCTTTATTCCGAATATCCTCTCTGCAGTGGGATTGAAAAAGGTCACTATGCCATCAGTATCCGTAACTATTATCCCTTCATAGGAAAACTTTAAAATATTATTAAGTCTTTCCGTCTCCATCATCTGCTTCCTAGTCAAGTCGTATACCTCTAAGGCATTATATATGGCCTGCTGTACCGTTTCCCTGGATGTCTTTAGAAGTATGCCCTTTTTACCCAAGGCTTCAGCCTGTTCAACGGTGGAGATACCACCGATTATAACTTCTGCCCCCTTCCCTACGGCCTCCTTTACCATCTTATGGGTTTCCTCAATTAGGTTGTAAGAAGTCAAATATATTAACTCTATATTAAAGATTTCAGATATCTTATCTATTTCTAAGGAAAGATTTTTAGGTAGGATTAGGCCCACCTTCCTATTATCCTTTAAGTATCTAATAGCCTCATATAGGGCATATAGAATATCGAAGGAGCTGGTCTCACACTTTACTATAGGCACCTTCACCGAATCCCTTATATGCTCATAGGTAGCCCCCCTACTGATTAGGATATCATAGCCTTGGGATACTAAGTCCTTAGCTATTACAGCTGCCTCTTCAAAGCTGCCGGTAAAGGCATCTATATCTATATTCATCTCCCTAGATACATCTAAAACTAGCTTAGTAAGCCCTTCATATGGGGCAATAAAGGCAATTTTCATTGCATTCTCTCCTATTTATAATTCTCCTTAGATTATAACATATTATATTTCTCTGCAAATAGCTAGTATCGGAAAGGTTTATATTATGTAATTTATGTTATAAAAATAGTAGTATCTAAAGAAAAAATCCTCGGATATTTCACCCAAGGATTTATAGAAGATTTATCTTGATACTAAGCCTTTAGATTAAGATACATTTTCTCTACTTTCATAAACCGCTATATCTATATACTTCTATCTTTATTATAAGGAGCAATAATCCCCATCCCAGACTATTTCCCTATACTTGTCAGGATCTGTATCTCCTTCTGTACTAATTACTAATACTACCGACTTTTCATTTAATTTTAGCTTTTCCCTAATACCCTTGTACTCTTCTCTTTCCATTATTAGGGATACTGCACCGATTCCAACTGCACCACCAGATTCACCTGATACTACCTGCGGGTCTCCTTTTAAAGGTGATGCCAGTATCCTCATCCCCCTTGCTGCTACATAATCTGGTAATGATAAAAAGCCATCGGCATAATCCATCAATATATCATAGCTTATTGTATTGGGGGCCCCACAAGCTAAACCAGCCATAATGGTTGGCATATCCCCTTCTACAATCTCCCTCTTACCACTTAAGGAAGACAGGTATATGCAATTTGCATCATCTGGCTCCATAATAATAGTTGTTGGTCTTTCTTCTCCAAATCTATCTACTAGGTATCCAAGGATAGCACCAGCAAAAGATCCTACTCCAGCCTGTAGGAAGACATGGGTGGGTTTTTCAATGCCATCTTCCTTCAACTGCTCCATAGCTTCATAGATTATAGTACCGTAACCCTGCATAATCCAAGTCGGTATCTCCTCATAGCCTTCCCAAGCTGTATCTTGGATAACTACCCAGCCATTTTTCTTAGCCATCTCCTCTGATAATTTAACTGCATCCTCATAGTTTCCGTCGATTATGGAGGCATCTGCTCCTTCTTTTCTTATGTTGTTTAATCTAGTTAAGGATGACCCCTTAGGCATATAAACTACTGACTTCTGCCCTAATTGATTGGCTGCCCATGCCACACCCCTCCCATGGTTACCATCTGTTGCAGTTACAAAGGTGATTTCACCGATTTTTTCTTTTACCTCTTTGGAGCGTAGATATTCAAAGGATAGCTCTGAAATATCCATTCCTAACTTATCAGCTAAATACTTACCAACTGCATAGGCACCACCTAGGACTTTAAAAGCATTTAGTCCAAATCTATAGGATTCATCTTTTACGAATATATTCTTTAAACCCCAATTTTTAGCTAAAGCATCCAATTTGTGTAATGGTGTTACCTCATATTCACTAAAACCCTTATGGAATTCATTTACTTTCTTAACTACATCTTTCGAAATAAAATCTACACTGGCTTTAGGCTTAACCTTTCTTGAGTCAAGTAAATTAGCTTTAATATTATTTTTATAATCCATAGTAAACACCTCAATTTACACTCTATAACAA
>JAAYLY010000031.1 GCA_012521625.1 Tissierellia bacterium
TAGGAGGAATTAATATGAACAAAAATGAATTAAAAGAAAGAGTAATTAAGGCTATAGAAGAAAATAAGGAAAGGATAATACAAGCAAGTAGGGCCATCTATTCAACTCCTGAGTTTGGTTATAAGGAATTTGAATCTACTAAGACGGCAGTGGAATTCTTAAAGGAACTTGGCTTAGAAGTAGAAGAAAATATAGCGGTAACTGGCTGTAAAGCCAGAATCAAGGGTGGTAAGCCAGGTCCTAATGTTGCCATCTTAGGTGAATTGGACGCCATATCTTGTGTAACTCACAGGGATGCTGTGGAAACTGGTGCCGTTCATGCCTGTGGCCACAGTAACCAAATGGGTGGAATGTTAGGTGCTGCATTAGGTCTAGTGAAAAGTGGAGTTTTAGAAGAACTGGCTGGAGATGTATCCATAATTGCTACCCCAGCAGAAGAATTCGTAGAGCTAGGCTTTAGATTCCAACTGAAAGAAGAGGGTAAAATCACATACTTTGGCGGTAAGCAAGAGCTTATTAAAAAAGGCTATTTTGATGATGTGGATATGGCTATGATGTTCCACTCATCTGATATGGGGGACAAAAAAGCCTTAATAGGCCCTGTAAGTAACGGCTTTATAGGTAAAAATGTAAGATTTATTGGTAAGGAGTCCCATGCTGGTTCAGCTCCTGAAGATGGTATCAATGCTTTAAATGCGGCCATGTTAGCCATGAACAACATCCACGCCCAAAGGGAGACCTTTAAGGACTCAGATAGGGTAAGGGTTCATCCAATTATCACTAAGGGTGGTAATATAGTAAACTCAGTACCTGATGAAGTGCTGATGGAATCCTATGTTAGGGCTAGGACTATTGATGCTATGATCGATTCCAATAAGAAGGTTGATAGGGCCCTAAAGGCAGGAGCTATGGCTGTTGGTGCTAGGGTAGAAATAACCAATATACCTGGATATCTTCCTATATTAAACTATCCAGAGTTTGACCAATTATTTAAGGACAACTTATTATTCCTAGGTGTTGAAGAAGAAGAGATAATTGAAGGTGGGGACTTTACAGGTTCCTTTGACTTAGGTGATGTTTCCCACCTACTACCTACTATCCATCCAATGATTGGCGGAGTTAAGGGTGATTTACACACTAGGGATTTTGAAATAGTTGATGAAGACCTAGCTTATATCTTACCTGCTAAGGCCATGGCCTTAACGGTTATAGACCTATTATATGATGATGCAGCTAATGCTAGGAAGATCTTAGATAACTTCACTCCTGTTATGACTAAAGAAGAATATTTAAAACTTATGGAAAGCATAGATGGGGTGGAAGTATTTGAATATGAAGAATAATATTTCAAAAGGATAGTAGTTTTATAATCAGGTCCTAAGGCAGAAGCCCTAGGACCTGATTGGGGCTAGTCCAGTAAATGGGGTTATCCAAGTTAAGTCAAAGGTTTGTGGGATAAATAAAAATAAGGTATCCTACGAATTTGTGGTTTATTATAAGAATAAATTAATCGCCTATGGTTCATATGACCAGGCGGTGGCAAATTTGGAGAGATTTTTAAATAGGAATAAGGAGTGAAAGTCTAGCTTTGCTAGACTTTTTTAAATACTTAGACATATATTTTCTGCTTTACCATAAAAGAGCATATACAAGCATAATCTAAAATGGTATAATAAAAAGATATATTTTATATTTACATTTGGAGGTAGTTATGGACAAGAAGTTGAATTTTCGAGAATATATCTATTTGGCATCTATGCTATTTGGATTATTCTTTGGAGCGGGGAACTTAATATTTCCAGTCTTCATGGGACAGTTGGCTGGTAGCAATATCTGGTTTTCAATATTAGGATTTTTAATAACGGGTGTAGGACTACCACTTTTAGGAATAGTAGCCATGGGAATCTCAAGGAGTAGTGGCCTATATGACTTAGCTAGTAGGGTAAACCCACTATATAGCTTATTCTTTACCTGTGCACTCTACCTAACTATAGGACCATTTTTCGCTATTCCCAGGACTGCTACAGTTTCCTTTGAAGTAGGTATAGCCCCACTAATACCTGAAAGTCAGACAAGTTTATGGCTAGGAATTTTTTCATTTTTATTTTTCTTATGTGTTTTATTATTTTCCCTTAAACCCTCAAATATATTAGTATATGTGGGTAAGATATTAAATCCTATATTTTTGCTATTCCTAAGTATTTTAATAATAGCATCTATTATAAACCCAATGGGTAGCCTTTCAGATTTTCCGGCTACAGGGGCCTATGAATATAATAGCTTTTTTCAAGGCTTTATTGAAGGTTACAACACTATGGATGCTTTAGCATCATTGGCTTTTGGAATCGTAGTTATAAATGCTATAAAAAATTTAGGGGTTAAGGACCCTAAGTCAATCGCCTTGAGTACCATAAAATCAGGAATACTTAGTACTTCCTTAATGGCTCTAATCTATGCCTTTTTAGCTATAATCGGGGCCCAGAGCTTAGGTATAACATCCATATCAGCTAATGGTGGCCAGGCTTTAGCCATTGTTTCGGAACATTATTTTGGTAGGGCTGGAGCCCTTTTATTAGCAGCTACCATAACAGTAGCTTGCTTAAAGACAGCTGTTGGCCTTATTACTTCCTGTAGTGAAACTTTCGCAAGTATCTTTAAGAATTCCTTAAGCTACAGGTCCTATGCCATCTTATTCTGTTCAATATCCTTTGGAATAGCCAATGTAGGCTTAAATAATATTATTTCATTTTCAATACCAGCTTTAATGTTCCTATATCCTCTAGCTATAGTGCTGATTTTATTAAGTCTATTCCATGGTGCATTTAAAGGTGATAGAAGGGTATATAAAATAGTGACGGCCTTTACACTTCCAGCTGCTATAATGGACTTAATAGGTGCCTTGCCTGAAGGCTTAGTAGGTGTTTTAAATTTATCCCTAATCATCGACTGGTCCAAGACCTATATACCATTTTACCATATTGGGATGGGTTGGCTTGTACCCTCTTTAGTAGGTTTAATTATTGCCTTATTAGTAAGTAAAATTAATCCTAACTATCAACTAGACAACTAAATTTAGGAAGAAGGATTAAAGTATAGGCTTAAAGCATAAACTATAAAGGTAAACTAATTTGGGGGAAAATTAGTTTACCTTTTACATAGGAAGATAGAATTAAGGATAATAATATAAAATGCAATTTTGGGTTAAATT
Source organism: Tissierellia bacterium (assembly GCA_012521625.1). GTDB lineage: Bacteria > Bacillota > Clostridia > Tissierellales > Tissierellaceae > JAAYTL01. The sequence continues at coordinate 3,209 of JAAYLY010000031.1, forward strand.
GCATTTTATCTATATAATACATATGTTAAAGTGGGATTTTACATGAAAATATTTGACTATTTAGAAAAGAATGATTTTGAACAGCTGGTATTTTGCCATGATAAGGAAACGGGCTTAAAGGCAATTATCGGTATTCATAATACTACCCTTGGTCCTGCTTTAGGTGGTTTAAGAATCCTAGACTATGAAACTGAAGAAGATGCTATAGAGGATGTAGTAAGGTTGGCTGTAGGCATGACCTATAAAAATGCGGCTGCTGGTTTAGACTTAGGTGGTGGAAAAGCGGTAATTATGGGGAATCCTGCAAAAATAAAAAGTGAAGCCCTGTTTAGGGTATTCGGTAGGTATGTAGAAAGCCTAGGCGGTAGGTATATTACTGCTGTAGATATGAATAGCACTTCTGCAGATATGGCCCATATTAATGCTGAAACGGATTATGTGGTAGGCCTAGAAGGCAAAAGCGGCAATCCTTCACCTGTAACAGCTTATGGGGTCTTTAGGGGAATTCTAGCAGCAGTGGATGAGGTATATGGTAGTGAGGATTTGGAAGGAAAGGTAGTTGCAGTTCAGGGTCTAGGTTCTGTAGGATACAATCTATGCAAATTACTTCATGAAGCTGGGGCTAAACTTTATGTTACAGATGTAAGGAAGGAAAGTATAGAGAGGGTAGTAGAGGAAATGGGGGCTACTGCGGTAAAACCAGATGAAATTTATGGTGTTGAATGCGATATCTTCTCCCCATGCGCCCTAGGAGCCATTATCAATGACTTTACAATAGAGGAATTAAAGTGTAAAATCGTTGCTGGTTCAGCTAACAACCAGCTGGCTGATGAAAAACACGGGGATATGTTAAAGGAAAAAGGTATATTATACATACCAGATTACGTCATTAACTCTGGTGGAGTTATCAACGTTTATGAAGAAATAAGAGGATACGATAAGGAAAGGGCCATGAATAAGGCAGCTGCCATATATGATGCAGTTAAGAGGGTTATAGAGATAGCTAAGAAGGAGGATATTCCAACCCATAGGGCGGCGGATAAGATGGCGGAAGAAAGAATTGCCTCAATGGCTAAGATAGCTAGGGTATATTTAAAGAAATAAGGTATAGGAACCTATATTATTCCCATAAAAAAGTGCCTATTTTCTAGGCACTTTTTTATTAGATTTCTTTTTTTTCATATTTATTATACAATAATTATATTGAAATAATAATATAATAGGTTGTGATATAGTGAAGGAGAAGGTATTGGAAATTTTAAAGCAAAATAATGACCATATATCTGGTGAGAATATTTCCAAGGAACTAGGGGTAAGTAGAACGGCTATTTGGAAGTATATAAATGCCCTTAGGGAAGAGGGGTATGAAATTGAATCCATCACTAGGCGAGGTTATAAGTTACTCTCCACTCCAGATATACTGACTTATGAAGAAATAAAGGAATATCTGAACACAGAATTTATAGGCAGGAAGATCTATTATTTTGATACCCTAGAATCTACTAATAACTATGCTAAGGAAATTGCAATTGAAGAAGCTGAAGGGACTACTATAGTGGCTGAAGAGCAAACCAAGGGTAAGGGAAGGTTGGGTCGGACCTGGTTATCCCCTAAGGGGAAGGGAATTTATTTCTCCGTAATTTTAAAACCTAAATTTTCTCCTATGGAAGTGGCAAAGGTTACCCTTTTGGGGGCAGCTGCAGTCAATAGGGCTTTAGATGACTTAGGGATTAAATCAAGTATAAAATGGCCTAATGATATAGTGATAGGTGGTAGGAAGGTATGCGGTATACTTACCGAGATGAGCAGTGAATTAAGTATGATAAATTATGTAGTAATGGGAATAGGGATAAATGCAAACTTTGATCAAGCTGATATACCATTAGAACTACAGGATAAGGCCACATCCCTTAAGCTGAAAAATGGGAAGAATATTAATCGCAGGGAATTATTAGCTGCTATTCTTAATCATCTGGAAGACCTATACCTAAAGTTTAATATTGATAAAGACTTATCAGAGGCGATAAAGGTTTGCAGAGATAAATCAGCAGTAATAGGTAAGGACATAAAGATTATCTATGGTAAGGAAGTAAGGAGGGCCAAAGCCATCAATATAGATGACCAAGGTCAATTAATAGTCCAAATGGAAGATGGCAGTAGGGAAAAGATTATATCAGGTGAAATATCTATTAGAAATGTCGATGATAGCTATATTTAGCTATCATCCTATGTTGCCCTTATATGGTCTACTAAGGCTGAGATTCTTTTATAGACTAAGTTGGCCAAAACTAGCTTCAAGAGATCTCCTGGTAAAAATAATAAGCAACCAACTTTTATGATATGGGCAAGGGGAAGCTTTTGGCCCATGACTAGATTTAATATATAGTACATATAGGGTAGCCCCATTAAATATATAATAATACTAGCTATTATGGTTCCTAAGAAGCTTTTACCATATTGACACATTATACCAATTATATAGGCAGCTAGGATAAATCCTACTGCAAAACCAAAGCTGGGCTTAAAGATAATCTGTAGCCCACCAGAAAAGTTGGAAAATATGGGTAGGCCTATTAGGGCTAAGACTATGTATAATACTTGGCTTAGTGCAGCTAAGTTGGGTCCTAATATCATACCACTAAGGAGGACGAAAAAGCTTTGGAGGGTAATAGGTACTGGACCAAGAGGAATACTAATAAAGGCCCCTATTGCTGTTAAGGCTGTAAATATACTTACTAAAGCCATGTCCTTTATACTTACTTTCATAATATCACCTCATTGTTAACCTAGAATTATAATCAAGTTTACAATATGCAATTACTAATGTCAATGAGAGTTTTCGGAAAAAACTAAATAATAAGGAAGGAGGATTTATCAAATTAAGATAATTATGAATTATAGGGTAGAAATTAAAGATCAAATAAGATATATAATAGTCCCTAGATTGCAGGAATTAGGATTAAAGCACTGCTTTACCACTGCCGATATGGATGTTGGAATTACTACTAATAAATCTGTAGAAGCAGTTAAGGCTAATATCCAAAGGGTATTTGATTTCTTAAATGTAAAGCCGAAGGTCCTCTATAGCGGTCGTCAAGCTCATACGAATAACATTGCCGTCATAGAAGATCTTAATCAGGGTATGGAATACGAATTTGGCCGCTGCTTCCCCGATACTGATGGTCTTATTACCAATAAGGAGGACATAGCTACCATAACGAGATTTGCTGACTGTACCCCTATTATATTGTTTGATAAGGAAAAGAGGGTAGTAGCCAATATCCATTCTGGCTGGAAGGGAACCCTTCAAAGGATAGGAGCTAATGGAGTAAAGCTAATGAAAGAGAGGTTTAATAGTGATCCTAGGGATATTGTTGCTGTAATAGGCCCAACTATAGGAAAGTGTGATTTTGAAGTGGATGATGATGTGGCGGATAAATTTAAGGAAGAGTTTGGATATATGGAAGGTGTAATAAAAAGGAAGAATGAAGTAAAAAGCCTTATAGACCTTCAGACTATCAACAAAAATATCCTATTGGAGAATGGATTGTTGATAGAAAATATAGAAGTTATAGACCTATCCACAGTGGCTAATGATTTCCTTCATTCCTATAGGAGGGATAGGGATAGGTATGGCCTGATGGGATCTATTGCAGTATTGTAAATTTCATCATTATTAATGTGAGCTTAATTAGTAAATCTATTAGATCATAGCCCATTGCTGTTATAATCTCTGTAAAATAAGATAAGGGGGCTGTTTCATAACTTATTTGGAAGTTATGACACAGCCCCTTTAGAATTGCCTTAATTAAAGTATGCCATTAATTCATAAATATTATTTTTTAAATACTGCATCCAGTGCCTGATCTAAGTCGGCTATTATATCCTCCGCATCTTCTAGACCAACGCTAAACCTATAGAAGCCCTCCCGGAATTCCTCAGGATATAACTTCATCTTCTCATTATCCTTACTGTTATAGACTATTAAGCTTTCCCCATCCCCTAGGGAGACAGCATGGACTATCATTTTAAGATGACTCAATAATTCATAATGTTCTTCTTCACTAGCTTTAAGTCCAAAGGCCATCATGCCGGAAAATCCATTCTTCATTTGCCTTTTGGCTAATTCATGCTGAGGATGGCTTTCTAAGCCTGGATAATATATGAACCTTACCCTAGGATGATTTTCTAAAAAGCTTGCCACCTCCATGGCGTTATTACATATTTGCTTCATTCTAATGGGAAGAGTTACCATACCCCTGGCTATTAACCAGGCATTAAATGGGCTGATAACACCACCAACATTGACCATGGCTTCAGTTTTAATCCTATCGATTAATTCCTTCTTACCCAGTACACATCCTCCTAGGCTATCCCCATGGCCGTTAATATATTTAGTCATACTATGGATGAGGAGGTCTGCTCCCAGATCCAAAGGTGACTGGCAGATGGGAGATGCAAAAGTACCGTCTACGCTTAATAGGGCTCCTATTTCCTTAGCTATTTTTGAAATTTCCCTTAGGTCGCTAATTCCAGTAGTTGGATTCCCTGGGGTCTCCACATGGATTAATCTTGTATTGGGTTTTACCGCTTTTCTAACTTCTTCTATGTCACTGGTATCTACTAGGCTCACTTCTATATTGTACTTATCTGGTAGGTAATATCTAAAGAGCAGGTTAACTGCTGCATAGCAAACTTGTGAACATATGACATGGTCTCCGGATTTTAAAAATGTAAAAAATGTGCTGGCAAGGGCTGATACACCGCTGGCTAGAACTACACAGCTTTCTGCCTTTTCCAATCTAGCTAATTTTTCTTCTAAAATAAATTGATTTACACTGCCATTTCTAGAGTAGATATA